>CBDTZB010000403.1:0-3205 GCA_965364795.1 uncultured Nocardioides sp. | reverse complement strand
GTTGCGCACGACAGAGCGGCTGAGCTGGACAACCCGGCTCCCACCGGGACGCTGCTGTCCACCGCCAGGTCCAGACCCGGGAGAGGGATCCCCGCAAGCCGAAGGGCCCAGAGGACTCCGGCGACGTACGACGGCCAGCCCGAGACGTGTCCCGGACCGGTGCGGTCGACCTGTCCCTCCCACCGGGTCGGCTCCTGTTCGCTGACGATCCTCACGCGGGAGTCGTTTCGAGAGGCCGCCGCAACGAACGTGGCGTACGGCAGTGCCAGCGGCAGGGCCAGGCCGTGGTTGTAGTCGGTGTGCTCACCGATCAGGTTCACCCGGCCCGGCGCCCACCCCACCGAGGTGGGCGAGCGGTTGTAATGGCGTTCGAAAGACCTAGAAGCCGCCTCGGCTCGCTGCATCCGCGTGCCAGGGGACAGGAGATTCATAGGCTCACCCTAGAGACGTCAGGCCCGTCGAGATAGCGTCCCTGCGTGCGCTTCCTTGAGGGCCATACGCCCACTCATGACCTGACCTACGACGACGTCTTCATGGTTCCGCGGCACTCGTCTGTCGCCAGCCGCTACGACGTCGACCTCACCACCGCCGACGGCACCGGTTGCACGTTGCCCATCGTGGTCTCGAACATGACGGCCATCGCCGGGAAGCGCATGGCTGAGACCGTCGCCAGGCGAGGCGGACTGGTCGTGATCCCTCAGGACATCCCGGTCGATGTGGTGGGTGACGTCGTGGAGCACGTGAAGTCACGCCACTTGGTTTTCGACACCCCTATCGAGCTCACTCCGCACCAGACCGTCGCCGAGGCGTTGGCCCTGATGCCCAAGCGGGCGCACCGGGCGGCCGTGGTGGTGCGCGAAGGACGGCCCCTGGGCATCATCACCGAAGCTGACTGCCATGAGGTTGATCGGTTCGCCCAAGTGGGCGACGTGATGGGCCCACTCGGACCCACGATGGACGCAAACATCGAACCTCGTGACGCCTACGAGTCGTTGACGCGAGCCAAGGCCCACCTGGGGATCGCCGTGGACGCCTCGGGTCGCATGCTCGGCGTCATGACCCCCACCGGGGCACTGCGGTCGAGCGTCTACCGTCCCGCTGTCGATGAGCGCGGAGGACTGAGGATCGCGGCCGCTGTTGGTGTCAATGGGGATGTGGTGAGTAAGGCGACGGCACTGCTCGAGATCGGAGTGGACGCGCTGGTCATCGACACCGCCCACGGACATCAGGACCGAATGCTCGACGCACTGCGAGCGGTTCGCGCCTTGGATCCGCAGGTTCCGGTCGTGGCCGGCAACGTGGTTTCGGTCGAAGGAACTCGGGCGTTGGTGGAGGCTGGCGCGGACATCGTGAAGGTTGGGGTGGGTCCCGGCGCCATGTGCACCACCCGCATGATGACCGGTGTCGGACGGCCGCAATTCTCGGCCGTGGCGCAGTGTGCCGCTGCGGCCAAGGAACTCGGGGCACATGTGTGGGCCGATGGGGGAGTCCGTCACCCCCGCGACGTCGCGTTGGCGCTCGCGGCCGGAGCGGCCTCGGTGATGGTTGGTTCCTGGTTCGCGGGCACCCACGAATCACCCGGGGATCTCCTCCACGACGCCGACGGGCGTCCCTTCAAGGTGTCGTTCGGGATGGCGTCGGCACGTGCCGTCGCCAACCGAACGACCGCCGAATCTGCCTATGACCGGGCCCGCAAGGGTCTCTACGAGGAAGGCATCTCCTCCTCGAAGATGTATCTCGACCCGGCTCGGCCGGGGGTGGAGGACCTGATCGATCAGATCTGCTCCGGCGTTCGTTCTGCTTGCACCTACGCGGGGGCGACCTCCTTGGCGCAGTTTCACGACCGCGCGGTCATCGGGATCCAGTCCACCGCCGGCTTCACCGAAGGGCGACCGCTCGCGACCTCGTGGTGAAGACCGAACGGTTTCCTAGCGTGAACTGCGCTCGGATCGACCGCGAACGATGCCGATGAAGGTCTGAACCAGCGGATCCTCGTTGTCGATCAGCCAGATCAGTCCCACACTGGTGGGCTGTAGGTCCACCACTGGGCGTGAGGCGACATCGCGGCGGTGATGCAACCGCGCGATGGACATAGGCACCAGCACCACCCCGGTTCCTGCAGCCACCGTCTCGATGGCGTCAGCATCATCCATCGCGGGCCAGCTCAGTTGAGGGACGCTGGGTGTCCAGCCCGAGCGGTGGGGCCGGACGAGTTGTTCGTCGGCCAGGTCCTCGAGAGTGACTTCCTCCACCGCGGTGATGAGGTGCTCATGGCCGGCGACGGCGACCTGCACCTCGTCATACAGCGTGATGCAGTGCAGGTCGGTGCGATCCACCGGAAGCCGGGCCAACGCCATCGACAAATCACCGGACCGAACCCCAGCCTCCTGCTCCTCCTCGGTGACGGGAACAAGCTCGAGTCGGGTGCGCGGGAGGCGGTTGCGCCAAGTGCGCGCCCACTTGTCAGGGGTGGCTCCGGTGACGAAGCCGACGCGAAAGGTCACAGCAGGAACCTACCGTCAGACCGATTGACAGGGCGTTCACAGGTCAGTCCGAGGGTGCGGCCAGTTTTGGCGGGCAGTGTCATGTGTGCAGGACAGAGACCGCAGGGACACCCAACGAAGGAGTCACCATGAAGAAGACCCAGCCACTACTGGTCACCGCTGCCGCAGGAATCGCCGGCCTCGGACTCGGCCTGACGGTGGGCGTTCCGTCCGTCGCGGGTGCGCAGGAGAGCGTCACCAGCTTCCTGTCCTCCTCCGTCGACCCCGAGGAGGAAGGGGAGAGCAGCAACGGAGCGATGCGAGATGAGGAGCGTCGTGCCGAGTTGGCCGAGCGTCTCGCCGAAGAACTCGGTCTGGACACTGAGGAGGTCGCGGCGGCTTTGGAGAAGGTGGGCGAGGAGATGCGGAGCGAGCACGGGGCGGCCCGCTTGGCAGACCTGCCCGATCGCCTGGACAAGGCTGTCGAGGATGGTCGCCTCACCCAAGAGCAGGCTGACGACATCCTCGAGCGTGCCGAGGCTGGGGAGTTCCGCGGCCGCGGAGGTCGGGGAGGACCCGGCGGCGGCCACAGGGGCCACGGCGGACCCGGCGAATCCGGTGGAGCCACCGAAGAAAGCGCCACCCCGAGCAACGTCTGAGAGGCCCATTCCGGTTCGGGACGTGTCGGCGGCGAGGGTCTCGCCGCCGGCACGCCGACTCAG
>CBDTZB010000402.1:0-3205 GCA_965364795.1 uncultured Nocardioides sp. | reverse complement strand
TCGATCACCACCCACCTCGTACGCCGCCCCCGGATCGGCGTGGAGCACGTCCTGGTCGGCGAGGCCCGCGGTCAGGAGGGCCGCAAGGTCCACACTGGGGTGTCGCTCTATGACCCCTCCGACGTCGATGAGGCCGGGAACCCAACGCTGGTCGCTGCTGCCACGCACATCTGGATCACGGTGGATCCCGCCGATCTCGGCTGATCCCTTAGTCGGTCGGGTGGTTGAGCGCCTTGTTGTAGGTGCTCAACTCCGAGGCGAAGGTGGCCAGGCGTTCGTCGGACCAGTCACCGAGGCGCTCGTCCATCCACTCACGGCGCTTGGTGACCACCGCGCGCATTCTGCTGACGGCCTGGTCGGTGGCGTCGAGCAACGTGGCTCGGCCATCGTCCGGATCGGGGCTGCGTACGACGAGGCCGAGGTCCTCGAGGTGACTGATCTGACGGCTGATCGCGCCCTTGTCGATGCTGTACAACTCAGCCATCGCCGAAGCGCGAACCGCGCCGTGCTCGACCAAGTAGGCCAGGATCAGGTACGCCGACGGCTGCAGTGTGGGGTCAACCGCGGCGGCCCGCTCGCCGATCACGCGCTTGATGCGCCGGATGACGACGCCCACCTCGTGCTCGAGGCTCCTGATGGACTCCGCCCTAGGCCCTGCACTCATCGCAGGGTCATTTCGGGTCGTCGCCGACGCTGGTGCGTAGGGGCACTTCGCGGATGAAGATCACACACATAAGGGCAAGGATCGCAAACGGAAGGCAGATCAAGAAGATGTGTCCAACCGCTTCACCGAAGGATGCTTCGTAAAGCGCGCGGATCGGCGCGGGAAGCTCGCTCAGCGTCGGGATCGAGTGGCCCTGCTGGGACCCCGCAACGCCGAGTCGGTCCAGACCGGCGCTCATGCTCGAGGTCACTTGCGCGGCCAGGGCGGCGCCCATCGCGGAGACCCCGATCGAGCCACCCATGGACCGGGAGAAAGCGACCAGGGACGAGGCTGCGCCCAGGTCCGCGTGGGCGGAGTTGTTCTGCACGACCAGGACGAGGTTCTGCATGGTGGCACCCAGGCCGAGCCCGACGAGCACCATGATCGCGCCCACCTGCCAGACCGCGGTGGCCTCGTCGATCTGGCTCAGCAGCGCGAACCCGATCACGATGAGACTGGTTCCGCTGACCAACCAGCGCTTCCAGTAGCCGGTGCGGCTAATGATCCGACCGCTGCCGATGCTGGCCATGAGCAGGCCACCCACCTGCGGGATCGACATCAACCCAGCCTCGGTGGGGCTCATGCCGCGCGCGAGTTGGAAGTACTGGCTGAGGTAGACCGTCGAGGTGAACATGGCCAGACCGACCATCACCGAAGCCGAGGTGGCCAGCGCCGTGGTGCGGTCGGCGAAGAGCCGCAGCGGGATGACGGGGTCGGCGGCGACTTGCGCCTCCACGAAGAGGGCCGCGGCGACCACGAGGACACCGGCCGCGATGAGGGCGAAGGAGATCGGGGACGCCCAAGCGAAGGACTGACCGGCCAAGGACACCCAGATCAGCAGGGTGCTGAACCCGGCCACGATCAGGGTGGCGCCGAGGTAGTCGATCTTGATGTCGCGGCGTACGACGGGCAGGTGAAGGGTGCGTTGAAGGACCACGAACGCAGCTGCGGCGAGGGGCAGACCGACGAAGAAGCAGCCGCGCCACCCGAGCGGGCTGTCGACGATGACGCCGCCGATGAGCGGGCCACTGACGGTGGCGAGGGCGAACACGGCGCCCATGTAGCCGGAGTAGCGGCCGCGCTCACGGGGGCTGACCATGCTGGCGATGACGACCTGGACCAGCGCGGTCAGGCCACCGACACCGAGACCCTGGATGGCGCGGGCACCGATCAGAACGCTCATCGACGGGGCTATGGCGGCGAGCAGGGAACCGGCGGAGTAGATGAGCAGCGCCGATTGGACGAGCATCTTCTTGCTGAAGAGGTCGGCCAACTTGCCCCAGATCGGGGTGCTCGCCGTCATGGTGAGCAGCGTGGCGACGATGACCCAGGTGTAGCCCGTCTGGGTGCCGTTGAGGTCGGTGACGATGCTCGGCAGTGCGTTGGTGACGACCGTGCTGGAGAGCATGGCCACGAACATCGCAAGCAGCAGTCCGCTGAGGGCCTTGAGGATCTCGGGGTGCGTCATGACGGGCGGTCCGTCGGGTCCGCCGGTGGGCGTCGTACCCGAGGGCGGGGTGCTGGTGGCGGGCAGGGCGCCCCGCGCCTTCGTCAGCTCAGCCAGCTCCGGTTCCAACGTGCTCGTCATCGCATCCCTCCCGTCGTGATTAGTTGCCGAAGTCAACCGTACGGGAGATAGTTGCGTTTGGCAACCTTTGCGGCGGGGGTCCCTCGCGGTAGAGAGACCCGGGAAATAGGACAACCCGCAGGCGCGGACTCCGGGGAGTCCACTCCGGGGGACGTGATTGCCCGGATCGCCTGCGGGTCGGGTGGCTGCTGGGGATTCACCAACAGCCGCGCGGAGCGTGATGTCCGCATGGTGCTGGGCTGCTAGCGGGCAGCCACCTCACGCGTCCTAGAAGAATGCATTCTGTGGACCACCTCCTTTCCCGTGTGCCTCAACGATAGATCTCGGCGGGACAGGGTTCAAGAGGTTTATTGGTACGCCGTCGGCTAGGACAGGGCGGCGGCGAACTGGGAGCGGTAGAGCGCGTCGTACGCACCCTCGGTAGCCAGCAGTTCCTCGTGGGTTCCCTGCTCGACGATGCGCCCCTCCTCCATGACCAGGATCAGATCGGCGTCGCGGATCGTGGAGAGTCGGTGAGCGATCACGAACGACGTCCGGTCACTGCGCAGCGCTGACATGGCGTGCTGCAACAGCACCTCGGTGCGGGTGTCCACCGACGAGGTCGCCTCATCCAGGATCAACAATGCAGGGTTCGCGAGGAAGGCGCGTGCGATGGTCAGCAACTGACGCTCCCCCGCGGACAGGTTGCCGCCGTCCTCCTCGACGACGGTGTCGTAGCCGTCGGGCAGCGAGTGCACGAACCGATCCACGAAGGTGGCTCGGGCCGCCTCGAGCAACTCCTCCTCGGTCGCGTCCGGTCGCCCGTAGGCGATGTTCTCCCGGATCGTGCCGCCGAAGAGCCAGGTGTCCTGGAGGACCATCCCGATCCGGCCGCGCAACTGGGCGCGCGGCATCGCGGTGATGTCGACGCCGTC
>CBDTZB010000401.1:0-3213 GCA_965364795.1 uncultured Nocardioides sp. | reverse complement strand
GTTTGTCCATTTTGAGCCGGGTGCTGTCGAGCGGCACGGTGAACGTCGAGATCGCCGCTGAGGGATCCCGGTTGCCGGCGATGTCGGTCGCGGTGACCGCCACCGTGTGTGAGGTCTGGGTGAGTTTCCTGAGGCGCAGTCTGCCGTCGGGACACCGCTTGTTCCTGCCGTCGAGGGTGCAGGCGAAGCTCGCCCCCTCCTCGGAGGCGCCGGCCTGGAACGTCGCGGCGTTGGTGCGCAGGATGGCGCCGTTACGCGGCCCAGAGGAGAAGGTGGTATTCGGCGCAGACGTATCGCTGGTTTCGGCGCCGACGGTGATCATGGCGTCGTTGACGTCGAAGAAGTAGTTGCCTACGGCCTCAATCTTGAGCCGTCCCACGGTGGTGCTGACATCGGGCACCGTCACTGTCGCCGACCCGTCGTTCGGCTCGTTGTCGGCCAACACGGTGGGGAACGTCGACCCACCGTCGGTGGAGAACAAGATTCGAACCCTCGGCGCCAGTGACGGCGCGTCGGTGCCGTTGACCGCCCAGGTGATGCGCTGGTCCTGACCGGCGACGTAGGTGACGGCCTCCCGTTGGCTCGTGAGGGCGAAGGGTCCCGCCGTGGAGAGCGTGAGCGTGGTGTCGTCGAACGCGGTGCCACCGCCAACCGCCCTCATGTCGCGCGCAGTCAGCCGGAAGTTGAGCCTGGCCGGCGCCGCGTTCCCAGCCACGGCCGCACCTCGGTAGGCACTGGTCGGGAGAAACTCCGAATAGCAGTCGAGCGTGGCTCCCGGTGCCAGCGCGTCGGACCCGCTGGTGGCTGGGCAGGATCCGGTGGCCGCATTGGTGGCCCCGGCCAGGACCTGAGCCAGGTCGGGAAAGACCCGGGTGGGGCTGGTGCCAGCACGGTTCTTCCCCACCGGGTGATACATCTGGTCGTCCTCGTCGCTGCTCACATCGACGTAACCGCCGAACATCCGGAACAGCGGACCGTCGGTCTTGTTGTTGTTCACGAGAGCGGTCCCGGTGGCGCCACCTCGGTCGTTCTGCTCCCACAGATAGGACAACAGGTCGCCATCGGCGTCGGTAGCCGATCCGGTCAGGGCGAACGGGGTGCGGATCGGGATCGTTTTGTCGGGGGCGGCGCTGACGATCGGGTGATGGTTCGTCGTGGTGACCTGCACCGACCCGCCCTTCTGGGTCGGGCCCCCCTCGTCGATGGTGTTGGCGGTGCCGGCGTGACCGGCGCCGGCGTTGAGCCTCGGCGCGGGCTCGTTCGCGACGCTGTCGTAGGTGATCTCGAACCCCGAGGTGTCGAACGTCGAGCCGAACAGGCCGGTGACCGTCACCGAGGCACCGGTGGCCGCTTGCACCGCTGCCTTGATCCCGCCGGGGGTGTAGTTGGTGCCGTTGGTGATCGGAGTCGTGGTGGCGGCCCCGATGGCGAGGGTGAACGACTCGGTACCGTCGAAGCCCGACAGCGCCACAGCCTGAACCTCGGCGTTTTCCTCCTCCGGGCTCTCGATAAAGGCTCGGATCTGGTCGGTGCTCCTCGCCGCGAAGTAGCCGTCGGACCGGGGCTGGAGGTTGTCCGAGCCGCAGAGGTCTGCGTAGGCCATGACCGAGCTCCCCGAGCCAGGCTCGACGGAGGTCTCGGGCACCCGGTTGGGGCAGAGCACGGGCGAGGCGAAGGTGTGCTCGGCGCCGAACTGGTGGCCTACCTCGTGAGCGAGGAAGTCGACCGCGTAGCGGTCGCCGTAGGGCGAGGACATGCCGGTGCAGCCATGTGCCTTGCGTGCCGTACCCACCGCATCGAGCCCGGCGATGCCGCCGACGTCGATGCCGAGGGCGAAGTGACCGATGTCGAAGTTGTCGGCGCCCGCCAACAACCCGATGACCTCGCGTTGCCGGTTGACGAGCTCGCCGGTGCACCCCGGACCGCCCGGGGCGATGTCCGCAGCGGCGAAGCATGCCACCGCACCACAAGGACCGTCGGCGCGTGAGGCCTTGGCTGCGGTGTTGAGGTTGAGGGTGTCACTGCCGTCGATGAGCACCATCTTGACCGACAGATCGTCGCTGAAGATCTCGTCAACCCGGTTGATCAGCACCACCTTGGCCGCGAGCACCGCCGTGTTGGACGCGGCGTCTTGGGTCCCGTCGTTCAGGCCCGGAGCGACCGCTTCTGCGTAGGTGGTGTCGTTGAGCAGGGCGAGGCGGTAGACGCGCTGCACGACCGCCTGCCCTGAGCCCTCCACCTTCCGACGGACGAGGCGCTTGGCGATCGACCCCTGCCGCTCGAGGTCCAGCACCTCCGGTTCAACCAGCGAGCGCTGGGCCGGCGGTAGCGCGTTGCCGAAGTAGGACACGTACAACCCGGTGTCCCCCTGATAGGCGGGGTCGACGTACCAGGACGGGTGGCCGGTCCCCCGTACGGCGGCGTGGAAGCCAACAGGGGTGACATCCAGTCGGATCGAGTCGGCGTACCCCACCGCGGTGCCCGCGTAGGTTCGGATCTCGGGGTGCTTCCGCTGGATCTGAGCCTCCAGCACCGGCGACTCCACCACGGAGAAGGTGACGAGCTCTCCGGTCGGCGCCGGAACGGTGATCCGGACAGCGTGCTCACTCGCCGAAGCAGTCCCCTCGCGGGGGGCATCCGACAGCGCTGCGACAAGGCCGGTCGCATCGAGCCGGTAGGCCCGGTAGGCGTCAGGGTCCACGGTGCGGGTGCGGCCGCCGCGCTGCGGGGTCAGCGAGATCTCGCTGGGAGTCCACAGTCCATCACCACCGACGACCGGAACGGCTGGAGGGACAGCCTTGAGGGCACCAGCCGGAGCACCGGGAGACCCCCACCCTCCCGTCAACACCGCCGAGACGAGGAGGCCTAGGGCAACGCATCGAGCGGTGAGGGAGCGAGCCATGGGAGTTCCTTCCGAGGGGGCAACGAGGATTGCCACTTCGAAGGTAGTCCTGTCGGCCCCTCCTGAATAGGGCCTGTTCTGCCCCCTATGGAGTCCCGCCCCGCCCCACCCGCGGGGTCAGCGTCGGACCCGGAACCTCACCAGGTCGCGGGAGCCCGTGAGTTCTCCGGCCGGCTCGAAGGTCGCCACCACCTGGTAGGACCCGCGAGTCGTCTTGGGCATCCGCAGCGTGACCGCGCGGCCGCGGACCTGCTTGCTGGTCACCTTGCGAAGACCCGGACCGACCATCTTGACCTTCACCCGCCCCACGG
>CBDTZB010000400.1:0-3226 GCA_965364795.1 uncultured Nocardioides sp. | reverse complement strand
GCCTACGTCGACTGAAGGCGGAACCGTCACTACGTTCTCAGTCCACCCACTAGGATCGACTCCATGAACCCAGTGACTGGTCTGTCCCTCGGCCGCATCGCGGTCGGCGCTCTTTCCCTAGCCAAGCCGGACCTAGCGGCCTCCTCGATGGGAGCGCCCGTCTCCCCCATGCTGACCCAGTGGTTCGGCAATCGTGAGGTGGCACTGGGCGTCCTGACCCTGATGGCCAGCGGACCGGCCCGACGTAACCTCGTGCTCGTTGGGGTGGCCGTCGATGCTGCGGACGCAGCCACCGCCTACGCCGGGCTTCAGTCCGGTCGCGTCCCCAAGCAACTCGGCGGCGCGCTCGTGGGCGTCGCTGCGGCAGCCGCCGTTTCGGGCCTTTTAGGACTACGGGTGAAGAAGAAGACGGTTCTGACCGCCGACTGATCATCGGCCGACCGGTCTAGACCGGGCCATATGGCACTGGCCTTCCCTGTCTCTATCGGACAGCCTGTGGCCATGTCTGAATACACCCCGCCTCCGATGCCCGAACAGCCGCAGTCGCCCTACCAGGGACCCCGATCCGGCGAACTCATGGATCGATTCCTGGCTCGACTGCTCGACGGGCTGATCATGTTCGTCCCGTTGATGATCGCCACCGTGATCATCAACGTCGCCTTCGCTGTCATCTCGAACGGATTCTTCTTCAACTACATCTCCGGTGTCTTGACCGGGATCCTCAGTGTCGTGGTGTTCATCGGCTACAACGTGTACTTCGAGACCAACAAGGGCGCCACCATCGGTAAGAGCGTGATGAAGCTGAAGGTGGTCGGCGCCGACGGCGTGAGCCTGCCGACCACGGCGGAGTCAGTTAAGCGCAACATCTGGGGCGCTTCGGGGGTCGGAAACGTCATCCCGTTCATCGGGGGTTTCATCCTCGGTCTTGCCGCACTCGTCGGGGTGATCATGATCGCGGTCGGCATCAGCAACGACACGGCGCGTCGTCAGGGATGGCACGACAAGTTCGCAGGCGACACCCGGGTCCTTAAGGTCGGCTAGGCGCCGGTCGCGCGGGGAGGGTGCCTCTGCTGAGAATCAGCACGGCTCGATCGTCCTCTCCGATGGCGATCTCGCGCACGATCCGCCGGGCGGCCCCTTCGAAACCCGCCTGCACAGCGGTGCGCGCCGTGATTCGCAGCCAGGCGATCCCTTCATCGAGGTCAGTTCGGCGAGACTCCACCACACCGTCGGTGTAGAACATCAACGCCTCTCCGGCGTCCAATGTCCCCGAACTAGCGTTGAGGTACGGGTCCGCGACAACTCCCAGAGCCATGCCACGGGCATTGTCCAGCACCCATTCCGCATGCCGGCCGCACCATCGCATGACTGGGGGGTGTCCGGCACTCGTAATCACGTAGTCGCCGCTAATCAGGTCCAACTTCACGTGCACGGCGGTGGCGAAGGCCTCGTCGGTTCGTTGCCGTAGCAGGAATCTATTGGCGGCCATGAAGAAAGCCGGCTGTTCGGTGGATCCGATGAGCCCTCCCAGCGCTCCGGCGAACTGTAGCGCCGCGGCGCCAGCGGCAACCCCCTTCCCGCAGACGTCCACCAAGACCATCTCCAAGGTGGTCTCGTCGTCCTCGAGGACAGCAACGATGAAATCACCGGCGTACCGCACACCATGAGCGCTCAGCATCGCCGAGGTTGAGGACCACTCCCCCGGCAGTTCGGGGATCGATCCCTGCGACTGAAGCCGGTCACGCAGGTCCGCGAGTAGGGCTTCACTCAGCGGACCGGGCAAGCCACTTCGCTGCCGGCTCGACTGGAACAGGATCAGGCCCACCACAATGGCCATGGCCGTGAGCGCTGCGATGCGTCCGTTGCCGATCGGGTCCTCATCAAGAAGCATCGCAGAGACGGCTGCGGTGGCGGCGCAGCCCGAGAGGAACACCAGTGGGATGAGCCGCAGCAGCATCATTCCCAGCAGCAGCCAGACGAAATACGCCGTCAGCGGCATGTAGTAGTACTCCCACAGCGAGATACCAAACGAGACTCCCACCCCGCCCAGCAGCAGGGAGAGTACGTAGATCTGGCTCGCGGAAGAAGCCGTGCGCCATCCCAGGTAGCGATCGCGGACGTAGCCCTCAACGCGTCGGGCGGGGCCCTCGACGGCAGTCACCCGCCGAGGATAAGGCAGGACGGCTCTCAGTTGACGAGGAACACGGCGACTGCAACCAACCCGACGACCACGATGACCCCACGAAGCACCTTCGGCGGCAGTCGCCGCCCCACGGAAGCCCCGATCAACCCCCCGGCGAACGATCCCACAGCGATGAGTCCCACCACGACCCAATCGACCTCGGCCACGACGATGAACACAACGCCCGCAACTCCGTTGACCCCCGCCGCGAGGACGTTCTTGACGGCATTGAGTCGTTGCAGATCCTCCCGTAGCCCGCTGCCGAGCACGCCCATCAGCAGCACCCCCTGAGCCGCACCGAAGTAGCCGCCGTAGACCCCTGTCAGGGCCACGGCCGGAGGAACCCATGGCGCCCCGTCCCGGGTATCCGACCCACCCCCTAGCGCCGCCCTGCGGGCGACTCTTGCGGAGATTCGAGGCTGAATCAGCACCAGCACAACGCCGAGAAGGATCAGCACAGGGACGATCGTCTCGAACGCACCTTCAGGGAGCCGGATGAGAAGAATGGCCCCGATCAGCCCTCCGATGACCGAGGCCGGCAGCAGACGGAAGATCCGTCGGCGCTGACCGGCAAGCTCCCTTCGGTAGCCAACGGCCCCAGCGACCGACCCCGGAACGAGGCCGATGTTGTTGGAGACGTTCGCGGTGACTGGGGGCACGCCGAGGGCGAGCAGGGTCGGGAAGGTGATCAGTGTTCCGGAACCCACCACCGTGTTGATCGTGCCGGCCGCAACGCCTGCGAGCACGATCGCGACGACATCGAACGGCGTCACCCGACCCCCGCGCTACTCAGCGACGTCAGAGCCCGGGTCAATCCCGGTCGGCCGCTTCGGGTTGGCGGCCCGGGCCGCCTCCTCGATGGCCTCCTGAACCGCGCGGCGCGCCTGACTTCCACTCTCGCTGTCCGAGTCGGGAATCTGGGGTTCGCTCGGCCCCATATCGACGCGTGTCACCGGACCATCAACTTCGGTCGGGATGCCCTTGAGATCGTTCATCGTGGAGCCGAGACCCTCCAGGGCCTTCCCAATCTCGCTCGGAACGATC
>CBDTZB010000399.1:0-3227 GCA_965364795.1 uncultured Nocardioides sp. | reverse complement strand
GCCGGCACCGTCGCGCATGGCGGCGTTGACCTTCTTGACCGGGGAGTCGGTCTGAGCGAGGAGACCCCCGAAGAGGGCGGCCATCCCGAGCAGATGCAGCACGAGAAGGATGAGTCGAAGTGTGTCCATGGAGGTCATCCTAGAGAAGCCCTCCGGCGCACCTACCGCCCGTTGGCACTGAAGTGCTGATAGTCCTTGAGACTGTTGAACCGGCCACCCCAGGTCCAGCCGATGCGGTCGAAGGCACGCACCACCACGGAGTCCGCAGTGATCATCCCCGGCAGGCCTCGTTGCCGATCGAGATAGGCGCTGGCTCGCTCGGGGAGGACGACATCGCCCTTGAGGTAGGGGTTCATGAACGGGTTGACGTCGACGGCCAGTCCCAGAGCGTGCGCGGAAACCGTGGTGGAGGTTCCCCTGGTCAGCCGGCAGACGGTCGCGGCGGTGATGTTGCCGTCTCCCGTGGCCGGCGCCTTGAGGTCGGCTGTCGTGATCAACCGCATCTCTTCGAGGGGGAAGTCGGCCTCGAATATCTCCCGGAAGACCGACACCACGTCCGGCGCGACGGACGCTGCGACCACCATCTCCCCCAGATGGGCCGCACCATCGAAGCCTCGGAAGGTCAGCGTCAGGTAGCGCAGATCGCTCAGCGGGACCGGGCACAGGTCCTGGTAGGCCGAGCCCATCCGTTGACGGACGGCGGGCGAGACGGCTTCGATCTGGGAGAAGAAAGTCCCGTCCTGGGGAGCTGGACCCAGAGGGTCAGGGCTCGGGTAGCGACGGTTGCGTAACGACTCGGGGGTCGGCCGGATCTCGCCGAAGCCGTCAGCCCGCAGCGGCAGGGGCCTGGTTCCCAACGGCCAGGTCGAGTACGCCGGCTCGTTGCTCTCGGGTGTCTCCTGGCTGGGTGGGACGACCTCAGGCGTAGGGGTCACCGTGGGAAGCCCGGTCACGGGAGGAGCGGTCGTGGGCGTAGGGCGTGCCGCTGGCTCTTCTGCTCCTGAGCAGGCGGCTAGCCCTGCGGCCAGGATCAGCGTCAGCACGAACGCGGACGCTGAGCGGGTCATCCACCTCACAGCAGTCGCCGGTCCGAGGCCCATCGGGTGAGTTCGTGCCGTGAGGAGAGTTGCAGTTTGCGCAGGACCGACGACATGTGGGTCTCCACGGTCTTGACTGAGATGAAGAGTTCCTTGGCCACCTCTTTGTAGGAGTAGCCGCGGGCGATCAACCGCATCACCTCCCGCTCCCGTTCGGTGAGGCGGTCCAGATCCTCATCGACGGCCGCCACCTGGATCGACCCGGCGAACGCGTCGAGGACGAACCCGGCCAGGCGGGGTGAGAAGACAGCGTCACCCCCGGCGACCCGACCGATGGCGTCGACGAGTTCGGGGCCGGTGATCGTCTTGGTGACGTAGCCGCGGGCTCCCCCGCGGATGGTGCCGATGACGTCCTCCGCCGCGTCACTCACTGACAACGCCAGGAACCGGGCGGTGGTCCTCGATGCGAGTCTGCGCATCACCTCGACACCGCCCCCTCCGGGCAGGTGAACGTCGAGCAGCACCACGGCGGGCTGGTGCTTGAGGATCGCCGCCACGGCCTGATCCACGTCCTCGGCCTCCGCGAGGACGACCACAACACCCTGGCCGGCCGCGGCGAGTTCGGTGCTGACGCCCCGACGGAACATCGCATGGTCGTCAACGATCACGACGCTGGTGGGCTCAGCCATGAGTCTCCTCGGTTGCGGCCACTGTGGGCAGGTGGAGGCGCACCTCGGTTCCTTCGCCGAGGGCGGAGACGACCTCAGCTCGGCCACCGTGGCGCTGCATTCGGTCGATGATGCTGTGCCGGACGCCGAAGCGATCCGCGGGGGTCTCCCCCGCGTCGAAACCGCGTCCGCGATCACGCACGAACACGTCGATGGCGTCAGGCCCGATCTCGGCGTACACATCCACACGGGCGCAGCCCGCGTGTTTGGCGGCGTTGGTCATCGCTTCTCCGGCCGCGGCGATGATCGGCCGGAGCGACTCGGTCAGGTCGCGGTCACCGACGGTGACCAGGTCCACCGCGATGGCGTGGTCGTCCTCGGTGTGGGCGGCCGCTGCGCGCAGCGCACTGGCGACGGTCCGCCTGTCCAGGTCCTCGCCCTGGAACAACCAGGCGCGCAGGTCCCTCTCCTGGGCCCGCGCCAACCGCGCCACCGCCACGGCGTCGTCGGGGTTCTTCTGGATCAGCGCGAGGGTCTGCAACACCGAGTCGTGCAGATGCGCGGCCACATCCGCACGCTCCTGGGTGCGGATGCGTTCGGCGCGCTCCTCGGTGAGCTCCGAGGCCAGGCGGACGATCCAAGGCCCCAGGACGATGCCGATCCCCACGACCCCCAGCAAAGCCGCCAGGAGTACGTCGCGCGCCACCGCTACATCGCCTCCCCGCAGGGCGACCAGGACACCGGCCAGCAGCACCAGTGCGATCCCAGCGGCAAGGCGTCCGTAGGAGGCCCAGCCGCCGCTACCCAGAACGACTCGGGCCGGCTGGAGACGCCCGGTGGAGTCCAGCCATCGCTCCCGCTGCGCTTCGTCGGCCTGCCGCCACAGCAGGGCGACCCCGACCACACCGATCGTGACCGGCCACAGCAGAGCGCCACCGCCCACGAGGGCCTGGAAGCTCAGGAGTGCGCCGATGCCGAGGGCGCCCAGCACGAGCACGGGACCGACGTCGCCGATGCGGCGGCCCCGTCCGGGGCGGCGACCGTCGCGGGTTGCTCCGGCCAGTCCCGGGGGGAGGGCATCGAAGAGTGGCGCTGCGGGGAGAAACATCCACAGCCCGGCGTACAGCGCGATGCCCAGACCACCGAAGGCTGCGGTGACGATGAAGCCGACCCGCATCCACAGCACCGGCACGGCCAGATGCTCGGCCAGTCCCTCGGCGACGCCACCGATGACCGACCCCTGATGGGAGCGGTAGGCGCGGCGCGGGCCGCTCGGCGCCTGGGTAGTGGTCTCCATGGTGGGTTCATCGTCCCATGGGTGGGGAGTCGCAACCATGAGGAACGACCCTGAGAAGACCCCGAGACCGCACGCCTTCCACACCGACAGAATCAGGGTTGTCCCCGATGGTGCGCCGGGCCCGATCCGGCCACGATGGAGCCATGACCACTTCACCCCCAGAAGCACCCCAGCAGGGGCCCTCCGCCGGAGGGCCCCGTGTTTCCCGCGAACAGATCACCGACC
>CBDTZB010000398.1:0-3231 GCA_965364795.1 uncultured Nocardioides sp. | reverse complement strand
GTTACCCCACCAAGGTGTTGGCGGAGTTGCTGCCGACCTGTCCGCAGTACTGCGGGCACTGCACCCGTATGGATCTGGTGGGCAACTCGACCCCCAGCGTGGACAAGCTGAAGTTCATCACCAAGCCGGTCGACCGACTGGAATCGATGATGACCTACCTACGAGAGACCCCCCAGGTGCGTGACGTGGTGGTGTCGGGCGGCGACGTGGCGAACATGCCGTGGCCCCGACTCGAGGCCTTCCTGACCTCGCTCCTCGAGATCGAGAACATCCGCGACATCCGTCTGGCCACCAAGGCCCTTGTGGGTCTCCCCCAGCACTGGCTCCAGGACGATGTCCGGCAAGGAATGGCTCGCGTGGCCACCGTGGCCAACCAGCGCGGCGTCTCCATCGCCGTGCACACCCACGCGAACCACGCGAACTCGATCACCCCCCTGGTGGCTCAGGCCACCGCGGCCATGCTGGAGGCGGGCCTGCGCGACGTACGCAATCAGGGAGTGCTGCTCGCCGGGGTGAACGACGACCCCCAGTCGTTGCTCGACCTGTGCTTCGGCCTGCTCGACGGCGCCCGGATCATGCCTTACTACTTCTACATGTGCGACATGATTCCCTTCGCCGAACATTGGCGCGTCTCGGTCGCCCACGCCCAGGAACTGCAGCACAACATCATGGGTTACCTGCCCGGTTTCGCGACCCCTCGGATCGTGTGTGATGTGCCGTTCGTGGGTAAGCGATGGGTCCATCAGGTCGCGGACTACGACACCGTGCGCGGTATCTCACGCTGGACGAAGAACTACCTGACCTCGATCGAGTCGCAGGACTCTCTTGCGCACACCTACGACTACTTCGACCCGATCCACACGCTGCCAGCCGAGGGCCAGGCGTGGTGGGCCGAGACCGCTCAGCGTTAGTCGACGGGACGGTTCTCGTAGTAGGTCGAGAGCACCATGGTGGTCCGGGTCGACACATTCGCTGCGACCCGGATGCGAGCCAACAGGTCCTCGAGATCAGCGGGGCGGGCGACCCGCACCTTGAGGATGTAGGACTCCTCCCCCGCCACTGACCAGCACGACTCGATCTCGGTGATGTCGCTCAGCCGCTCGGGGCAGTCGTCGGGTTGAGAAGGATCGATGGGCCGGATTGAGATGAACGCGGTAAGCGGCAGGCCGATGGCGTCGTGATTGATGGTGGCGCCGTACCCCTGAATCAGACCCCGGGTCTCCAACCGCTTGACGCGCTGGTGAACGGCTGAGGTTGATAGTCCAGTGGCCTTGCCCAGATCGGTGTAGGACATCCGGCCGTCGTGAGCGAGCAACTGCAGGATTCGTCGGTCGGTCGACTCCAACTCCGCGTGCTTCACGGGGCTCACACTAGACCGGCCGCGTGACAAGATGCGCGATGTGACCAGCAAGCAGAACTCGCGCCTGATGCTCCTCGATACCGCCTCCATGTATTTCCGGGCCTTCTACGGCGTTCCTGAGATCGCGGGGCCCGATGGAACGAACGTCAACGCCGTGCGTGGTCTGATGGACTACATCTCCCGTCTCGTTGAGGAGTACTCCCCCACGCACCTGGTCTGCTGCTGGGACAACGACTGGCGTCCGCAGTGGCGCGTGGATCTGATCCCCTCCTACAAGGCGCACCGCGTCGTCGAGGAGGTGCCGACGGCCGCGGATGTCGAAGAGGTTCCCGACCCGCTCGAGGCGCAGATCCCCATCATTCTCGAGGTGTTGTCGGCGGCCGGGATCAGCGTTATCGGGGTAGACGGTTACGAGGCCGACGATGTCATCGGCACCCTCGCGACTGAGGCGGGGATGCCGGTTGATGTCGTCACCGGCGACCGCGACCTCTTCCAGCTGGTGGACGACGCAGCAGAGGTGCGGATCCTTTACATCGCTCGCGGCGTGGGTCGCCACGAGCGGGTCGACAACGCGTGGGTGCGCGGGAAGTACGACGTCGACGCCGCGCAGTACGCCGACTTCGCGACGATGCGCGGGGACTCCTCCGACGGTTTGCCCGGCGTCGCTGGCGTCGGCGACAAGACGGCGGCCACCTTGCTGAACCAGTTCGCAGACATCCCCGGGATTCTCGCTGCCGCCACCGACCCGGACTCCACCATGGCGCCCGGTCCGCGGAAGAAGATCCTGGCGGCGGTCGACTACCTCAAGGTGGCTCCCGCTGTGACCGCTGTCGCTCGCGACCTGGCTGTCGACCGGAGTGGGCTCGAACTCCCCAGCGCTCCCGCTGATCCCGATCGGCTCCAGGAGCTGGCGCTGCAGTGGGGACTCGAGAGCCCCGCGGAACGGCTCCTCGCGGCTCTACGCCGCTAGGAATTCTGAGCGCCGAGTTTCGTTAAGTTTAGTGAAGCCCAAACGACGAGAGGATTCACATGTCGAACCCCACCCCCAGCCAGGACTCCAACCGCATCGCCGTGGTCGGCGGTCACGGCCAGATCGCCCAGCATCTGCACCCCATGATCGTGGCGACAGGAAACATCCCAGTCGCCCTCGTGCGCAAGGAGGAGCAGCGAGCCGAACTCGAGGCCCTGGGCGCCGAGGTACGTCTCCTGGATATCGAAGCCGACGACGTCGAGGCTTTTAAGACTGCGTTCGACGGCTGCTCCGCGGTGGTCTTTGCCGCCGGTGGTGGGGCCGGTGGTGGTGACGACGCTGTCGAGCGCAAGCGTTCCGTGGACCTCGAAGGCTCCACCAAGTCCATCGAAGCGGCCACCGCGGCCGGAGTGACTCGCTTCGTGCAGATCTCGGCGATCGGCGTGGACGACGATCTTCCCGAAGACACCGCCGAGGTGTGGCGGGCCTACGTTGCCGCCAAGCGCGATGCCGATATCGCCCTGCGCAACAGCAACCTGGACTGGACGATCATCCGGCCCGGCGCGCTCACCAACGACGCGCCCAGCGGACTGGTCGATCTGGGCACCCATGTCAGCCGCTCCGAAGTCCCGCGAGCCGACGTTGCCGCCGTGGTCACCGCCGCTCTCACCGACGACCGGGCGATCGGTCAGCAGTGGAACCTGGTCTCCGGCGACGCCCCCGTCCCCGAGGCCATCTCCCGCGCGCTCTAACCCACCAAGTTCGCTCAATGGGGACACGAAGTTCGCCAAATGGGGCTCCGAGGTTCGCCTGATGGGGATGTTCGCCCCATCGCACGAACCTCGCGTCCCCAACAGGCGAACTTCGTGGGGCTATTCGGCGAGACCGGTGTTGGCGACGA
>CBDTZB010000397.1:0-3244 GCA_965364795.1 uncultured Nocardioides sp. | reverse complement strand
ATCAACGTCTCGTGGGTGCGGGCCGCGGCCAGCACCTCATCCGTTCCACCGATGGTCAGGGCGATCCGGTCGGAGACGTCGAAGCCGGCGTCCCGTCGGGCTTGCTGGACCGCACGAACCAGGTCGCGGGCCAGGCCCTCGGCGGCCAGTTCAGGGGTGACCGCGGTGTCCAGAACCACGAACCCATCTTGGGGCAGCATCCCGATCGCGGAGCCAACGTCGGATCCAGCGACGGTCTCCAGGGTGAACTCACCCTCGACCAACTCCAGACCACCGGAGGTGACGGTGCCGTCCTCGGCCACCGACCAGTCCCCCGACTTGGAGCCCTTGATGGCGTGTTGCACGTCCTTGCCCAACCGCGGACCGGCGGCGCGGGCGTTGACGGTCAGCTTCTGCTCCACGCCGTACGCCGCCCCCTCGGCCGACTCGGCGGCGACCAGTCGCACCGACTTCACGTTCACCTCATCGGCCACGATCGACTCGAACCCGGCGAGGACCGAGGGGTCCGTGACGACGACCTCGAGGCCGGCCAGCGGGAGTCGGTTGCGCAGGCTTCCGGCCTTGCGCAGGGCGGAGGTGGCGGAGCAGACGTCGCGGACCTGGTCCATGCCTGCCACCAGGTCGTCGTCGGCGGGTAGGTCCTCGGCCGACGGCCAGTCGGTCAGGTGCACCGAACGGCCGCCGGTGAGCCCACGCCAGATCTCTTCGGTGGTCAGCGGAAGCAACGGCGCGGTCACGCGGCACACGACCTCGAGCACCGTGTAGAGGGTGTTGAAGGCGCCCTCGTCGACGTTGCCGCCAACGGCCCAGAACCGCTCGCGCGAGCGGCGGATGTACCAGTTCGTCAGGACATCGAGGAACGACCGGGTCGAGTCGCAGGCGTTCGCGACCTCGTAGTTATCGAGCTGGTGGGTCATCGCCTCGACGTACTGGCGGCACTTGGCCAGCAGGTAGCGGTCCAGCGGGTCCTCAGACTCCGTTGACCACGTGGCCTGGTAGCCCTCGGCGTCCACCGAGTTGGCGTAGAGGGAGAAGAAGTACCAACTGTTCCACAGCGGGATCAGGACCTGCCGAACCGAGTCGCGGATGCCCTGCTCGGTCACGACCAGGTTGCCGCCGCGAAGGATCGGTGAGGACATCAAGAACCAGCGCATGGCGTCCGCACCGTCGCGGTCGAAGACCTCGTAGACGTTGGGGTAGTTCCGCAACGACTTCGACATCTTCTGCCCGTCCGAGCCCAGCACGATCCCGTGCGAGGCACACACGGAGAACGCCGGTCGGTCGAACAGCGCCGTGGCCAGGACATGCATCGTGTAGAACCAGCCGCGGGTCTGACCGATGTATTCGACGATGAAGTCACCCGGGAAGTGGTTCTCAAACCAGTCCGCGTTCTCGAACGGGTAGTGCACCTGCGCGAACGACATCGACCCGGACTCGAACCAGCAGTCGAGCACGTCGGTGACCCTGCGCATCGTCGACTTGCCGGTCGGGTCGTCGGGGTTCGGTCGGGTCAACTCATCGACGTAGGGCCGGTGCAGATCCGTGGGACGTACGCCGAAGTCGCGCTCGATCTCGTCGAGCGAGCCGTAGACGTCCATCCGGGGATAGGCCTCGTCGTCGCTGCGCCACACCGGGATCGGGGAACCCCAAAAACGGTTGCGCGAGATCGACCAGTCACGGGTGTTCTCCAGCCACTTGCCGAACTGCCCATCCTTAACGTGATCAGGCACCCACCGGATCTCCTGGTTCAGCTCCAGCATCCGATCGCGGATCTTCGTCGTGGAGACGAACCACGACGACACCCCCTTGTAGATCAGCGGCTGGCGGCAGCGCCAGCAGTGCGGGTAGGAGTGGTCGTAGGTCTCGCGGCGGAGCAGGACCGTGCCGGGGGTGACGGCACCGGTGGTTTCGGCGGTCTCGACAGGCTCGACCAGCGGGTTCACCCTCGTGGCGGCCTTGAGGTGATCGATGATGTGAGGGTTGGCGTCGAAGACCAACATCCCGGCGTACTCGTTGACCGGCGCGGTGAACTTGCCGTCCTTGCCGACCGGCATGACGGCTTCGATGTTCTCCCGGTCGGTAACGACCTTGTCATCCTCACCGAACGCGCCGGCGGTGTGCACCAGTCCGGTTCCGTCGGTGGTGGTGACGAACTCGGCTGCCACGACGCGGAAGGCGTTCTCATGCCCGAGGTAGTAGGAGAAAGGTGGCGTGTAGGTCAGCCCGACCAGGTCGGCCCCCTTCATCCGCGCCAGGACCTCGGGAGTCTCACCCAACTCTCGCGCGTACGACGCCAGCCTCGCCTCGGCGATGACGAAGTGCTCCGGCGACCCGGTGACCTCCGAGCGCACCACGACGTAGTCGATGTCCTCGCCGACCATGACCGCGAGGTTGGCGGGGAGGGTCCAGGGGGTGGTCGTCCAAACCAGCAGTTTGGCGCCCGCCAGCGGATCAACGGCGTCGGGGTAGTCGGAGGTGCCGCCTTCCAGTTGGTAGCCGACGGTGACCGCAGGGTCCTGTCGGTTCTGGTAGACGTCGTCGTCCATCCGCAACTCGTGCGCGGACAGCGGGGTCTCGTCGTTCCAGCAGTAGGGCAGGACACGGAAGCCCTCATAGGTCAGACCCTTCTCGTAGAGGGTCTTGAACGCCCACATGACCGATTCCATGTAGTCGATGTCGAGGGTCTTGTAGTCGTTATCGAAGTCGACCCAGCGCGCCTGACGGGTGACGTAGTCCTTCCATTCCTCGGTGTAGGTGAACACCGACGTGCGGCAGGCTTCGTTGAATGCCCCGATGCCGAGTTCGTGGATCTCCTCGGTCGTCTTGATCTCGTTGATCCGCATCGCCTCGAGCTCGGCCGGCAGACCATGGGTGTCCCAACCGAAGCGGCGCTCGACCCGACGACCGCGCATCGTCTGGTAGCGCGGGATCAGGTCCTTGACGTAGCCGGTCAGCAGGTGGCCGTAGTGCGGCAAACCGTTGGCGAACGGGGGCCCGTCATAAAAGACGAACTCGTTGGCACCGTCCTCGCCGGCGTCACGCTGTTCGACACTCGCGTTGAAGGTGTCGTCGGCCTTCCAGTACGCCAGGACACGCTCTTCGATCCGCGGAAAGTCCGGGCTGGAAGTCACCGGCGTCGGCTCGGTGGTGCCGTCGGCTCCGGTGTACGCCTGGGGGTAGGCCATGGGTGTCTCCTGCGGTAGGTCGCGCGTCGTGGTCAGTCATCGCTGTTCCACGAGGACGA
>CBDTZB010000396.1:0-3258 GCA_965364795.1 uncultured Nocardioides sp. | reverse complement strand
CGGCTAAGTGACCGGAAGACCGTCCAACGCGTTGCGGATCGACACGATCTCTCGCAGGCCGACGCTCAGGAGTTGATCGCCGACCCGACCACGCGCGTAACCCCGCAGGGCGACGTGTACTACGTCGAACCCGCCCCCGACCCGAAGCAGCAGTCGCGCCAAGGCGCATCGGCCGAGTCCAGAGCAGAAGCGAGTTCATCTGACGACGTCTTTGCCCTCCACAGCGACCCCGAGGCACCTGTCACCATCTACCTCGACTTCACCGGGGGAACGATGAGCGGCACCCGGTGGAATGGCTACCGAGGCGTTCCCGATTCCTACGAGGTTGAGGCGTGGAGTCCTGCCACGCACTCGGAACTGACAGACAAGCAGAAACTGATCATTGAGGACACGTGGCTGACGGTTGCCGAGGACTTCGCGCCGTTCAGGGTGGACGTCACGACCGAGGACCCCGGCCCAGCAGCACTCGCCAGAACTTCGGTGAACGATTCGGCCTACGGATCACACGTGCTGATCACTCCCGAGCGGAGGTTGAGGGAGGCCGTGTGCGGTCCGTGCGCAGGAGTCGCGTTCCTCGGCGACTTCGACGCCATTGAGGCGGTTCGTACCCCAGCCCTCGTCTTTCGTACGGCGTACACCACGGGCCGCCAGGTGGGTGATGTGGTCTCGCACGAAGTGGGTCACAACTTGAACTTGACCCACGACGGCGTGGTCGATGCCGACGGCAAACGCTTCGACACCCACTGGGGCGGACTCGTCTGGAGCCCCCTGATGGGCGCGGGCATGGGGCCCTTGAGCCAGTGGAGCAACGGTGACTACCCCGGGGCCACGAACCAACAAGACGACCTCGCGGTGATCGCCCAGAACGGAGCGATCGCTCGCCGGGACGAAGCACCAGCGACACCGCCCGGTGCGCCGCTGAGCGAAGAGATGAGTTACATCAACCTCGGAGGAGACGTTGACGTCTTCGCGTTGCCCGCCTGCGACGAGGTCCAAACCGTTTGGGCCCAGGAGTCCTCCAAGCTCAGCAATCTCGATCTCACCCTCGAGATCCTCGACACCGCGGGTCAGGTGATCGCCCACGACGACAATCCCGCCTCGCTCTATGGCTCACCGTCTGCCTTCCGCGGCCTGTCCGGCGTGGTCTCGTTCCCCGCCGCAGGTGACGAATACTCGGTGCGCATCCGGGGAGGCGCTGACTTGAGCGATCCCCCGGAGGGATACAGCGCCTACGGGAGTGTCGGCGGCTACACCCTTGAGACGGCTTGCGGTCCCGAAACCCTCGCAGAAGCACCGAGCGGCATGCGGGCGGAGGTGAACCGGTCCGGGCCCCTCGTTCATTGGGATCCGCCGCCGGCCAGCGGTCCTGTCGTGACGGGCTATCGCGTGACCCACGCCGGGCGATCGTTGGACATCCCTGCGGATAGCCGCAGTCACCAGTTCGGCGTGGCGCGTGAGAGCGACTACACCGTCGCTGTAGCGGCAGTCACCGAGGCGGGGGCGGGTCCCGCGGCCAGGTTGACCGGAAGGATCGTTGACCAAACACGCTTCAACGTCGACACGGAGATTGATGCGCCCGCGGGCACCATCACCCTCAGGTGGTCCCAGGTGACGACCGACCCGAGAGCCCCCTTCACCGGGTGGCGCATCGAGCAGAATCGCGACTTCTTCGACTTTCCCAAAGACACTCGCTCCTACACGATCAGCGGTGTCACGCCGGGGAACAGATTCATGGTTACGCTTTGTCCCTCCTACTGGACCGCTGAACGTAGTCTCGTCCGTAGAGAGGCGCGACGGTTTGCGACTGAGTGTTGGAGCGAGTTCCTGCGCCTCGCCCAGCCCTCGTCCCCGCCGCTCAACCTGGCGCTCAGCCCCGTTTTGAACGGTTCTGCCTCCCTGACCTGGCAGGCGCCGGAATCCCCTGGCGACGGTGGCTACGTTTACTACGAGTGGTCTATCGACGGCGGCCGATGGCAAGAAGGCGACCAGGGCTCGGCCGAGCTATCGGGCCTGGCACCCGGTGAAACCTACGACCTCGCGGTTCGAGCGCGCACCGAGGCGGGGTACAGCCGGCCCGCAACCGCTCGATTGACCGCCACGGGTCCATCCGCGCCAAGCGCCCCTACCGATGTACGAGTCAGACGAGGGAACAAGAAAGCCTTCGTCACGTGGACCGCACCTGAGAGCCAGGCTCCCATCACGAAGTACCGCCTGACGACTCGACCGTGGACGCGCCGATGGACGGTGCCGGGGGACCTGACCTCCGCTCCACTCCGTCCGTTGCGGAACGGTCGAGAAGTCACCGTGACGGTCAGGGCGATCAGCGACTTCGGTGTGAGCGCCAAGAGCGCGCCTAGCAACACCGTGGTCCCTGCCACCGCTCCGGGACGAGTCTGGAAAACCCGAGTCCGGCAGACCAAGAGAAAACTCATCTTCACGTGGCAGCGGCCGCGGACGAACGGTGCGCCCATCCTGCGCTATCGAGTCAGGTTCGACGGAACCCGGAGAACGGCGACCACGGAGCGACTGGTCGTCCGCAAGCCATCCCCCGGGAAGTATCACCTTCAGGTGCTGGCGATCAACGACGTCGGGCGCAACCGATACAGCAAGCCCTTCGTCGTGCGGGTCAAGGGCAAGCGCCGCTAGACCTACGAAATGGTCATTTTGCGGGCCAATTCTTGACCACTTCGTAGGTCGCGACAACGGGCCGCCCACCCGAAGGTGAACGGCCCGTCGTTAAGCGACGATCAATCAGCGGCTAGCAGCCAGGGCCTGCTCCAGGTCCTCGATGATGTCGTCGATGTTCTCGATGCCGACCGACAGGCGAACCATGTCCTCGGGGACACCGGCCGCTTCGAGCTCAGCAGGCTCCAACTGGGAGTGCGTGGTCGTGGCGTTGTGGATTGCCAGCGACTTCGCGTCCCCGATGTTGGCCAGGTGGCTGAACAGCTTGAGCGACTCGATGAACTTCTTGCCGCCCTCGCGCCCGGACTTCAGGCCGAAGCTGAGCAGGCCGCCGTACCCGTGGCCGGTGCCGATCTTGTCGTGGATCGCCTGGTAGGGGCTGCTGTCCAGACCCGGGTAGCTCACCCACGACACGTCCTCGTGGGCTTCCAGGTGCTCAGCCACGGTGAGGGCGTTCTCGCTGTGACGCTCCATCCGCAGGTGCAGGGTTTCGAGGCCCTGGAGGAACAGCCAGGAGTTCATCGGGGTGATCGCGGCACCGGTGTTGCGCAGCAGCACCGTGCGGGCCCGGAT
>CBDTZB010000395.1:0-3268 GCA_965364795.1 uncultured Nocardioides sp. | reverse complement strand
ACGACGTGCTCGAGACCAACGCCGAGGACTTCGTGAAGTCGTTCATCCAGAAGGGTGGCCAATAGTGGCGGACGCTCGACTGCCCGACGCGTTCCTCCGTACGGGTTCCTCGTCCTTCAGCGACTTCTTGGGTGAGCAGGCACCAGATCTGCTCCCCGGCAGCCGCGCCCTTCCTCAGGGCAGTGCGGCTGATCTGGCCCCGCATGCCACCACGATCGTGGCCGCGACGTACCCCGGCGGCGTGATCATCGCCGGCGACCGTCGCGCCACGATGGGCAACATCATTGCCCAGCGTGACATCGAGAAAGTCTTCCCTGCCGATGAGTTCTCCGCGGTCGGTATCGCCGGTACCGCCGGGCTCGCGGTCGAGATGGTGCGGTTGTTCCAGACCGAGCTCGAACACTACGAGAAGATCGAGGGCATCACGCTGTCGATGGACGGCAAGGCCAACCGACTCTCCGCCCTGATCCGCGCCAACCTCGGCATGGCCATGCAGGGTCTCGCCGTCGTCCCCCTGTTCGCTGGCTTCGACCTCGAAATAGGTCAGGGTCGGATCTTCAGCTACGACGTGACCGGCGGTCGCTACGAGGAGACCGCCTTCTACTCGGTGGGCTCCGGGTCCCTGTTCGCCAAGGGATCGCTGAAGAAGCTGTACCGCTCCGACCTCGACCAGACCCAGTGCATCGAAGTCGTGTTGCAAGCGCTCTACGACGCTGCGGATGACGATTCGGCGACCGGAGGACCCGATCTCACCCGTCGCATCTTCCCCGTCATCCGGGTGATCACCGCTGAAGGCGGAACGCGCATCGATGAGGACATCGTGGCTCAGATCGCCGATCGCGTGATTGCCGGACGGATGGGCCGCCCCGACGGACCGGCCGCCCCACTGACAGGAGGTCCCTCGTGAGCCAACCGTTCTACGTCTCACCCGAACAACTCATGAAGGACCGCGCTGACTTCGCCCGCAAGGGCATCTCACGCGGCCGGTCGTTGGTGGCCGTGCAGTACGCCGACGGCGTTCTGTTCGTCACCGAGAACCCCTCCCAGGCCCTGCACAAGGTCTCCGAGATCTACGACCGCATCGCGTTCGCCGCAGTCGGTCGTTACAACGAGTTCGAGAATCTCCGGATAGCCGGGGTCCGACTCGCTGACATGCGTGGCTACGCCTACGACCGGCGCGACGTCACCGGTCGGGGACTGGCCAACGCCTACGCCCAAACGCTGGGCACGATCTTCTCCTCCGGGGGCGAGAAGCCCTACGAGGTGGAACTCTTCGTAGCCGAGATCGGGGACACCGCAGCCGCGGACCAGATCTACCGGCTGACCTATGAAGGACGCGTCGGCGACGAGAAGGGGTATGCCGTCATGGGCGGTGACGCCGAGACGGTGGCGAAGTACCTCAAAGAGCACTACGTCGCGGGAGCCACCCTCGACGCAGCGCTCCAAGTCGCAGTCGCTGCACTGGGTCACTCGATCGACGAGGACCGGGTCATCGCAGTCGACGAACTTGAGGTTGCGGTCCTCGATCGCACCCGGGCGCAGGCCCGCAAGTTCGCCCGGATCGTTCCAGCCCGCCTCGGCGCTCTGCTCGGTGAGCGTGGCCCGGTGAGTCCCGAGCGCGCTGACTTGGCCACATCCGAGCCAGACGCCCCGGTGGCACCTCCGCCCGACGGCAGTTAGTCAGAGGGGCGTGCGTTCGCCGGATGAAGTTGGGTTGTGTGAGTGGGCCTGCTGTGAGCCACACCACTAACCCGTAGGCTGCTTACGTGGACCGGCGAATCTTCGGGATCGAGAACGAGTACGGCGTGACGTGCACGTTCAAAGGGCAGCGACGACTCAGTCCTGACGAGGTGGCCCGCTACCTCTTCCGGAAGGTCGTCAGCTGGGGTCGATCCAGCAACGTCTTCCTGCGTAACGGAGCCCGCCTGTACCTCGACGTGGGCAGCCACCCCGAGTACGCCACTCCTGAGTGCGACGACATCGGCGAGCTCGTGGCGCACGATAAAGCCGGAGAACGGGTCCTGGAAGGGCTCATGCTGGACGCCGAGGACCGCCTTCATGATGAAGGCATCGCCGGTGAGATCTACTTGTTCAAGAACAACACCGATTCGGCCGGCAACTCCTACGGCTGTCACGAGAATTACCTGGTCGGCAGGGCGGGGGAGTTCAGTCGCCTCGCCGACATCCTGATTCCCTTCCTGGTGACCCGCCAGATCGTGGTTGGCGCAGGCAAGATCACCCAGACCCCACGCGGTGCGGCGTACTCCGTGTCGCAACGCGCTGAGCACATCTGGGAGGGCGTCAGCAGCGCCACCACCCGTAGTCGCCCGATCATCAATACCCGCGACGAACCGCACGCTGACGCCGAGAAGTACCGCCGCCTGCACGTCATCGTGGGTGACTCCAACATGAGCGAGACCACCACCATGCTCAAGGTGGCCAGTTGCGACCTAGTGCTGCGGATGATCGAGGAGGGCGTCGTAATGCGCGACCTGACCCTGGAGAACCCCATTCGCGCCATCCGCGAGATCTCCCACGACGTGACCGGACGCCGCAAAGTGCGGCTGGCCAACGGTCGCGAAGCCAGCGCCTTGGAGATCCAGGGCGAGTACCTCTCCAAGGCCCGCGACTTCGTGGATCGCCGCGGCATCTCTACCCCGACCATCGAACGCAGCCTCGACCTGTGGGAGCGCGGACTCAAGGCCATCGAGTCCGATGACTTGGGGCTGGTGGACCGCGAGATTGACTGGGTCATCAAGTGGAAGTTGATCGACCGCTACCGCGCCAAGCACGGCCTGCCACTGAGCCACCCCAGGGTGGCCCAACTCGACTTGGCCTATCACGACATCCGCCGCAACCGGGGGCTGTATTACCTCCTGGAGAAGCGTGGCGCCGTCGCACGGGTGACCACCGACCTGCAGGTCTTCCAGGCCAAGACCGTGCCACCACAGACCACTCGGGCGCGACTTCGTGGGGACTTCATTCGAAAGGCCCAGGAAGAGCGGCGCGACTTCACCGTGGACTGGGTCCACCTCAAGCTCAACGACCAGGCGCAGCGGACCGTGTTGTGCAAGGACCCGTTCAAGGCCTACGACGAGCGCGTTCAGCGTCTGATCGACGGCATGTGACGACGCTCGCTCCTCCTTGGGTAGAGTTCCGGCGAACCCACGTCGCGTTGGTGCGTCATCGCCGGTTCCTGGTTCTACTGTTCTCCTCCGCTCCGCTCCGAAGGTGAGATTGTTGTGCCCCTGAAGTCCCTCCGCACGTC
>CBDTZB010000394.1:0-3268 GCA_965364795.1 uncultured Nocardioides sp. | reverse complement strand
CGCGCCGCTTAAGCAGCACTTTCTTATACATGCCACCAACACTGATGCTTAACTAAGCACCGGTGGGCAAAAACTCGCCAATTGGAACCCTAAACACCCAGTTCTTGAACCACGCCAAAATTTGTATGAAATGTTAGTGTACCCCATTGCACAAGGGAACCCACTCCGCATCATCGTCCAATGCGACGAAAGGTGGCGCGGTTGCAGCGGATACTGCCTTTCAGCCCGTGTTCTGAAGTCCCGCCGCCGCGCCGTTGACCGTGAGGAGCAGCAGCCGGCGCCATGGCTCGGCGGCGACTGCGGCGGCGTCATGGGAGGTGTGCAACTCGGTGAGGGCCCGCAGCTGCAGCCGCGACAGCGCGTCCACATACGGTGCCCGCAATGCCACCGCCGCATGCAGAACCTGCTTGTGTTGCAAAAGCGTGGACTGGTCCAGGATGGTCAGGACCGTCTGCACGGTCAGGTCGAGCTCGGCAAGGATTCGCTCGGTGACGTCAGGGCGCCCGCCGAGGGCGAGGAAGCCTTGCGCCAGATCTCGGTTCGTTTTGGCCAGGCTCATCTCAGCGACGTCGATCAGGGCGGCGAACAAGGGCCATTCCTGGTAAGCGACGCGCAGCTGGTCGTGGTCGCCCACGGCCGCCAGCCCGGAGCCGAGGCCGTACCAGCCGGGGATGTTGACCCGGGCCAAAGCCCAGGAAAACACCCAGGGGATGGCCCGCAGGTCGGCAAGATCTCGCCCACTGGAAGCACCGCTGCGGCGCACCGGGCGTGATCCCAGGCGCAGATCCGCGATCTCCTCCAGCGGGCTTGCAGCGGCGAGCACGTCAGCAAACCCGGGAGTCTCGACCAAGGCTCGGTAGGCAGCCTGGGAGGCGTTGGCGACGACCGCCCCGAGGTCGGCAAAGCGCTCCGCTGCCGCGGCGTTGCGTGCTGTGTTGGCGGGCGTGTCGGCGAGCAGGACGGCGGTGGTCAGGCGTTCGAGGTGTCTTTGCGCCAGGGTAGTGTCGGCGTACCTGGCGAACACGACTTCGCCTTGTTCGGTCACCTTTAAACGGCCCGCGACCGACCCCGGTGGTTGGGCGGCGATCGCTCGGTGCAGTGGGCCACCGCCCCGGCCCAGGGAGCCGCCTCGGCCGTGGAAGAGGGTCAGCCCCACGTCGTGACGCTTTGCCCAGCCGACGAGTTGGCCCTGGACGCGCGCGAGATTCAGGGTGGCGCTGGCCGGGCCGATGTCCTTAGCCGAGTCGGAGTACCCCAGCATCACCTCGACCGCACGCCCCCGGTTCCCCAGCCACTGCTGCGTGCTACGCAGGGTGAGCCACCCGTCCAGAATCGGGACTGCGCTCTCCAGGTCGGCTCCGGTCTCCAACAGGGGAACCACATCCAGCCGCAGCGGTGAGTCGCCCACGGCTAGCCGGGCCAGGGCGCGCACGGCCACCAGGTGCGCCGGCGCCTGCGTGAACGACACGACGAACGGTCCGCAGCAGCCGTCACCCCAGCGTTGCTGCAGCCACGCCATCACGCGGAAGGTATCCAGGACCTCCTTGGTGAGGTCCTCCCGAGGTTCCACGAAGGCGGGCCAACCGTCTACGGCCAGGTCGTCCAGGTAGTCCGCATCATCGACATGGGCTGCTGGGTCAACGACCCCCGGGAGCTGCCCGACCAGGTCGAGCAGCGCCGCTCGCTGCACGCGCGAATGCTGCCGAATCTCTAGCTCGACGAGATGAAAGCCGAATGTCTGCACCGACCAGATCAGGTGCTGCAACTCCCCATGGGCAGCCCGGTGGGCACCGGCCTCGTCCAGCGACCGCTGAACCATGCGCAGGTCTGCAAGCAGGTCCTTGGGCGACCGATAAGAGGCCTCCAACCGGCCATCGCGGGTGGCGCGGACCCGTTCTGAGATGAGCAGCATCTTCTGCCGGTGCGGCTCGTGCGGCGAGCTGACCGAGACCTCGCCGAAGGCCACCGGGCCGGCCACGGAATCGGCAGCCAGAGACTCGACCAGCTCGCGCGAGGCCGGCGTGTCGCCCGCATCGAGGGTGAGCGTGCGCCCGACGCGCAGCACGGCCTGGTTTAGCCAGCGCAGGGCTTGCTCGGCGTGGGTGGCCACAGCCTGGCGGGTCACCTCGGCGGTGACGTAGGGGTTGCCGTCACGGTCGCCACCCACCCAGGACCCAAAGCGCACGAATGCGGGCACCGGGGTGAGTACCGACCCGCTGGCGTCACCGATGAGCGTGGCCTCCGTCGCCCGGTAAAGTCGGGGGACGGCGCGGAACAGCGTCTGGTCGAACACCGTCATGATGGTTTCGACCTCGTCGAGCGGGCCTGGCCGCGTGGCGCGCAGCACCGATGTGCGGTACAGCAGGTCGACCTCCTCCAGCAGCCGGCGGCGCGCGACGAAGCGCTCGTCGTCGCCCACCCGTGGGTCGCTGTGACGGGTCAACTGCTCGGCGATACGACGCAGTGCCGTTGCAACCGCGCGGCGTCGGGCTTCGGTCGGGTGTGCGGTTAGCACCGGGTGGATGCGCAAGTGATCCAGTCTCGACAGAACCTGGTCGCCAGCCGCTGAGACGGCTGGCCACAGCGCGTCACCGGCGTCGGCGTCCCGCGAGTGGCGCTGGTGCTGCAGCAGTCGGGCGCGGTGCCGCTCGTCGGCAAGGTTGACCAGATGCAGGTGCACCGTGAGCGCGCGAGCGACGTGCTCAGCTGCGGAGAGGTCGACCACATCGGCGATCACGTCAGGAGAGGCGGGGTGGGCACGGAGGAGGTCGAGTCTGGCGGCCACATCGACCAAGCCCGCCTCGCGCAGCACCTGCCCGAGGACACCTGAGAGCAGATCGACCTCGCTGCGTCGTGCAACCTCCGGCTCCTGTTGGGAGCTCGCGCTGCGTTCTATCAGTGACATAGTCCTCCTCCGGAAGTCGCTTGTCTGGACTTACCCGTTACTGAGGCTATCCCCAAGCCGGACCGACGCAACTACGACGGCGGATCGACACTACTATAGACAACTGGCCGCTGGCAATAGTCGATAGCGGTTTAAAGCCCGCCAATAGTTACTAAAATAGGCTAATCGCTCGTACGTTGACTACATGTAAGTGTATCGGTCATTCTCTTACTCCTCACCAGCTTGCAGCACCACGCGCCACTGCTCCAGTTTCTGTTCCAACGTCAGCGCAGCCATTGCCGGGCTGGTGGATGGCAAGCGGGTATATTTGGCTATTGAGTAGAAACGGAACGGAAACGTTCACTTACGCGCTAATCGATTGAT
>CBDTZB010000393.1:0-3270 GCA_965364795.1 uncultured Nocardioides sp. | reverse complement strand
GAGATGGATCAACTGCGGCGCGCGAACTTCACCGAACTACTCAGCGATTCTTGGGAGCACGGCGTCGAGGCAGCTGTCGACATCGCCCTGCTGGGCCGCTACTACGAGCGCATCGCCGACCACGCGGTCTCGATCGCCAAGCGCGTCGTCTTCGTCGTCACCGGTCAGAACCCGCGCACCATCAAGTCCTGAGGGCGGGTAACCCGGCACGCTGGTTGAGGTGTGACGAGCGCTAGCGAGGAGCCTCGAAACCCGGTTCCGGTTGTGCGGAATTGGGCTGATGGGTGGCGTGGTTTCGAGGCTCAGGCCTTGGCGGCCTTCGCACCTCAACCAGCGTTATAGCTGAGACTTTGGCGGCCTTCGCACCTCAACCAGCGTTATAGCTGAGACTTTGCCGGCCTTCGCACCTCAACCAGCGTTATGGCTGAGACTTTGGCGGCCTTCGAACTAGCGCGCGACGCGCTACTTGCCCTGGTTGGCGACCGCAGCGGCGGCCGTGGCGGCTGCCTCGGGGTCGAGGTAGCGGCCCCCGGGCGTGACGGGGGAGAAGTTCTCGTCGAGTTCGTAGACCAGCGGCATCCCGGTCGGGATGTTCAGCCCAGCGATGTCCTCATCGGAGATGCCGTCGAGGTGCTTGACGATGCCGCGCAGGCTGTTGCCGTGGGCGGCGATGAGCACCGTCTTGCCTTCGCGCAGGTCGGGCAGGATCTCGCCCTCCCAGTAGGGCAGCATCCGGACGATGACGTCCTTGAGGCACTCGGTGCGGGGCAGGTCCTCGCCGAGGTCGGCGTACTGCGGGTCGTTGACCTGAGAGAACTCGGAGTCGTCAGCCAGCGGCGGCGGCGGGGTGTCGAAGGAACGACGCCACAGCATGAACTGGTCCTGGCCGTACTCCTCCTGCGTCTGCTTCTTGTCCTTGCCCTGTAGGGCGCCGTAGTGGCGCTCGTTGAGGCGCCAGGAACGACGCACGGGGATCCAGTGCCGGTCGGCCGCGTCGAGGGCCATCGCCGCGGTGTTGATGGCACGGCGCTGCAGCGAGGTGTGTACGACGTCAGGGAGCACGCCGGCTTCGGCGAGCAACTCGCCACCGCGGACGGCCTCCTTGCGACCCTTCTCGGTCAACGCGACGTCGACCCAGCCGGTGAAGAGGTTCTTGGCGTTCCAGTCGCTCTCGCCGTGGCGGAGCAAGATCAGGGTGTAGGTCATCGCAGGTGTCCTGATCCGGTCTCAGTGCTCTTCGGCGACCGGGGGGCCACAATCGTACTCGGGCAGCTCGGTGGCGCCTTCGGCCGCCTCGGGGGCAGGGGCGGCGTCGAGGCCGTCGTACTGCCCGCAGGCCGTGACGATCGGAGCGTTGACCGTGGTCTGCTCGCCGTTGTCGAAGGCGAAGGTCAGGTAAACGAACTGGCCGGCCTCGAGCGCACCGGAGACCCGCAGCGTGGGGTTGCTGGCCAGGTTGGCCGCGCCACGAGGGATCAGAGCCACGTCGGCGTCGCCGGTGACCTCGAGGGGCGCGCCGTTCTCGGCCGTGACCGAGGTCAGGCGGACGGTCTCCTCGTTGCTGGTGTTCGACAGGGTGGTGATCACCGTGCCGGTGTTGGGGCGCGAGGCCACGACGACGGCGTTGAGGACGTAGACGGTCTTCTCACGGTCGGTCGCCCCGTTGGTGATCGTATTCACCCGGTCGGTCGGATAGTCGAAACCGCAGGCGGTCAGAGCGGGTGCCCCCAGGAGGAGTACGCCGGTGGCGAGCGCTACAGAGCGTCGAAGAGACATCAGATGGCCCTAACAGGTCGTGGTCGAACGGTGGGTGCAGCCTAGTGGACGCCGGACGGAACGTCAGGACTCGGTCACTGCCGGAGCCCTACGGTGGCCCCGGCGATGATGATTGCCATCGTCACCACCGCCAGATATGCCGCGGTGTAGAGGAGCATCTTGGTCGCTCCCAGACGCAGGCTCAGCCGCAGCGGCCAGTAGGTCCAGCCGTCCTCGTGGTCGGCGACCAGACCGAAAAGGGCCCGCAGGGTGTGCACCCCGACGCCGAGTGCGGCGGCGAGCAACGTCATCAGGACCTCGGGAGCCTGACCCTCGGCGTTGCCACCCCAGCCACCGAAGGAGACGTACGCCGGCAGGAGGGCGAACGAGACCGCCCAGGGGATCCAGGAGTAGATCCCGCGACGCAGGACGAGGTGTCCCAGCATCCCGACTCCGACCGCGAGGAGGTAGCAGCTGCCGGCGGTGACGCCGGTCGAGATCGACAGAGGCAGCAGGAGCAGGCCAGCGACGGCTACGGCGAACCACACGTTGCCCGGGTCGAGGCGGCCGTCGGCGATCGGCTTGTTCTGAGCTCGGCCGGCTTCAAGGTGGCGGGCGTCGCGCTCGCGGTCGATGAGGTCGTTGTGCCAGCCGAGGATGGTTTGACCCACCAGGACGGTGAGGAAAACGACGGCGACCTCACGGGTCGGGCGGTCGATGAAGGCGGCGACCGAGGCGACCCCGAATGCGGTGAGGAGACCCTGGCGCGGGTGGGCGGCCAGAACCAGGAGCCAGGCCTGACTGTGGCCGGCCCGCTTGGCCGTAGTGGTCGCTACTCGGGCTGCGGTGGAGGTGACGGCCGTGGAGGCACGCCGCAGCGTGGCGAGCCCGCCGCTCTGCGTTTGCGACGGACCCGGTGCGCCGGGGGAATCGGTGGCGGGGTCCGCGACGAGTACGTCGGGACCGTCCGGGTCGCCCGGGGTCGAAGTGGCGTGTGGGGCGGAAGGTGCTGAAGCAGCGGTCGTCCGCCGCCGCAGGCGCTTGAGTGGGGCCATGACAGGAAGTATCCCCAATGGATGACAAATAGCCGACCGGTTCGGTCGATTACCTCACCACAGCCCGCTCTCAGTAGGGGGCGGAACACAGGAAATCGTTCCTGTCAAGACCTGTTAGGGCCTCTGACCTGCGGAAACGGCGAAAGTGTTGTCTAGAACACGTGTTAGACTGGGGGTCGAAGAAAGGGCACATCACCTATGACATTCACCGTCGGCGAAACGGTTGTTTATCCCAATCACGGGGCCGCAGTCATCGAGGACATCGAGATGCGGAAGATCAAGGGCGAGGACCGCGAGTATCTGGTCCTTCGTATCGTGGCTCAGCAAGATCTGGTCGTGCGGGTTCCTTCTATGAACCTGGATCTGGTCGGAGTGCGCGACGTGGTGGACAAGGAAGGCCTGGACCGGGTCTTCGACGTTCTGCGTGCCGAGCACGTGGAGGAGCCCACCAACTGGTCGC
>CBDTZB010000392.1:0-3274 GCA_965364795.1 uncultured Nocardioides sp. | reverse complement strand
AGCAGGGCCTGGGACATCGACTCCTCGGACACCGTCAGCACCTCGTCGACGTGGTCGCGAACCGCTGCGAAGGTGATGTCGCCGGGCAGTCCGACCGCGATTCCATCTGCCATCGTCTTCATCGAGGTCAACGCCACGGGCTTCCCCTGGGCCAAGGAGTTGGGGTAGGCGGCGGCACCCTTGGCTTGGACCCCCACGATCCGGATGTCAGGACGCGTCTGCTTGATGGCGAGCGCGATGCCGGCGAGCAACCCGCCCCCACCGGCGGGCACGATGACGGTCTTGGTGTCGGGTGCCTGCTCGAGGATCTCCAACCCCACCGTCCCCTGTCCGGCCACCACATCGACATGGTCGAAGGGATGAATCAGGATCGCTCCAGTCTCCTCGGCGTATCGCTTCGCCGCTACGAGCGCGTCCTCGAGGTAGACGCCCTCGAAGATCACCCGGGCGCCGTACGCCCGAGTGGCCTTCTCTTTGGGGATCGGCGCCCCCTCTGGCATGAAGACCGTCGCCTCGATGCCCAATTCGCGAGCCGCCAGGGCGACCCCCTGGGCGTGGTTCCCGGCCGAGGCCGCCACCACGCCACGGGCGCGCTCCTCCGCGCTGAGACCGGAGATGCGCACGAACGCTCCGCGGGCCTTGAACGACCCGGTGCGTTGCAGGTTCTCGCACTTGAGCAGAACCGGACCTCCGACGACCGAGGAGAGCCAGCGCGACTCCTCCATCGGCGTCAGAACAGCCAGGCCCTGCAGGAGGGTGCGGGCACGATCAAAGTCGGCGGGAGTCACCTGCCTCACGGTACGCCGATCGACCGGGCCAGCTGCGCCGCAGCCTCGGGATGATCGGCCGCCAGCAGCCCCACCGCCACCAGGACGTAATCGTGGTCCACCACCGCTCGAGCGCGCTCGGGCAGTTGCCAGGCTCCGTCGCCCTCGTCGTGGAGCGCGGCGGACAGCACCCGGTCTCCCACCCCTTGCGTTCCGTGGCGCAAAGCCCCTCCAGATCCGACGAGCAGGTCCACCTCGCGCAAGTCCTTGCCGGAGCGTTCGACCACCCGGCCCTCGGGGCTCAGCACCACCCGCGATCGGCCGGCGTGACGACGCAGGGCCAGTCCCACCGCGGCACCGGCAATCGCCTCGTCCTCGGCCTGCTCGGCAGGGGTCGCAGGGAGGAAGGCAGGGTCTTCGCTGCGCCGCACGGCCGCTGATCGTAGGTCGGCGCGGCCAGCCGCTTCGGCGGTGCTCAACGCCGACCAGCGCAGGCCCAGATCGCCTTCGACCGTGCGGGTGACCGCAGTGGTGGCGACCACCTCGCGGGACAATCCCACATCCTCAGGGTCCAGACCCACGACGGAGTGCACGTCGGTGGTCGCGCCGCCCACGTCGACCACGACCACGTCCCCCGCCACGCTGGCGAGCAACTCCACACCGATCAACACGACGTCGGGCGTCGCGCCGCGGACGAGGTCGACGAACTCCGAGCCGCCGCCACGACTGCTGAGGCCCTTGCCCCCGATCACATGCGCCAGGAACGTCTCCCGAATCGCGGCGCGGGCCGAGTCGGGGGCCAACACCCCGATGATGGGCAGGACGTTGTCGGCGAGCGTGTGCGGCAAGGAGCCCAGAATCTCGGACACCTCGGTCTGCGCCTCGGTGTTGCCGGCGACCACGACTGGGCCGGTCCACCCGCTCGCCGCGAGCCAGCGAGCGGCCTGCACCAGGACCTCGGCGTTGCCGCCGTCGGTGCCACCGGTCAGGAGAACCACGTCAGCGTCGGCTCGGCGCAGGGCGTCATCGTCCAACCCCTGCGCAGCCGCGATGACCGCCACGACCTTGCCGCCGCTCGACAGGGCGACACGTCGGCCAGCCTCCGCGGTGATGAGTTCCTCATTGCCCACCACTGCGATGCGCAGACCTCCGCCGGCACTGGAGCAGGCCCGCACCTCGGCACCCAGCGCGCGGGGGTCCTGATCCGCGAGCGTGGCCAAGCAGGCGTCGTACCCGTCGAGGACGTCGGTGTCGACGGTGGTCCGGTGCTCCGCCCCCGCGAGGACACGACCGTTGCTCACCTCGACCAGGACGGCTTTGGTGAAGGTGGACCCAAAGTCCACACACACCACTACCCCGCTGGTCGAGCCTGTGTCGAGCACTACCCCAGGGCGCGATCGAGGTCGGCGATCAGATCCTCGACCGTCTCGATCCCCACGGACAGACGCACCAGATCCGCGGGCACCTCCAGGTCGGTGCCGGCCACGCTGGCGTGGGTCATCCGGCCCGGGTGCTCGATCAGCGACTCGACCCCGCCTAGCGATTCGCCCAGGGTGAAGACCTCGGTGCGTTCGCACACGGAAAGGGCGGCTGCCTCGCCACCCACGGTGCGGAAGGAGACCATCCCGCCGAAGCGCTTCATCTGGCGGGAGGCCAGTTCGTGGCCCGGGTGCTCGGGCAGTCCCGGGTAGATGACCTGCTCGACGCGCGGATCGTTGTTGAGGAAGTCCACGATCTTCTCGGCGTTGTCGCAGTGCCGGTCCATGCGCACGCCCAGAGTCTTCAGACCCCGCAGGACCAGCCAGGAATCGAAGGGGCCCGCTACCGCGCCGATCGAGTTTTGGTGGAAGGCCACCTGCTCAGCGAGTTCGAGTTCACGGACGATCAGGGCTCCACCCACGACGTCGGAGTGGCCCCCGGCGTACTTGGTGGTCGAGTGAACAACCACGTCAGCACCGAGGGTCAGCGGCTGTTGGAGGTACGGCGAGGCGAAGGTGTTGTCGACCACCAGCAGCGCACCCGCTTCGTGGGCCACGGCCGCCAGGGCCTCGATGTCGCCGATGTTGAGCAGCGGGTTGGTGGGGGTCTCGATCCAGACCAGCTTCGTCTGACCCGGGCGGATCGCGGCGCGGACCGCGTCGACGTCGGAGACGGGGGCAGCGCTGTGCTCCACGCCCCAGGGGAGCTGGACCTTGTCGAAGAGACGGAAGGTGCCGCCGTACGCGTCGTCGGGCAGGACGACGTGATCGCCGGGCTTGCAGGTGGTGCGCACCAGGGTGTCCTCGGCGGCCAGACCAGAGGCGAACGCGAAGGCGCGCTCCCCCTCCTCCAGCGCGGCGAGGTTGCCCTCGAGCGCGGTGCGGGTCGGGTTGGCCGAACGGCTGTATTCGTAGCCGCCGCGCAGACCGCCGACCCCGTCCTGCTTGTAGGTCGAGGTCGCATAGATCGGCGGGATGACCGCGCCGGTGGTGGGATCCGGTTCGTAGCCGGCGTGGATCGCACGCGTC
>CBDTZB010000391.1:0-3292 GCA_965364795.1 uncultured Nocardioides sp. | reverse complement strand
CAACCCGTCATGGATCCCGCTGGCCCACGACGTCGTACGCCGGATGGCTGCGAAGATCGACGGGGACGCGACCTCCCTGGCCAGTGATCTGGTAGGCACCCCCGCCACCGCTCATTACATCGGCGGGGCAGTGATCGGGGACAGCGCCGAAACGGGTGTCGTCGACCCTTATCACCGGGTCTACGGCTACCCAGGTCTGCACGTCATCGACGGCTCGACCATCGGGGCGAATCTGGGCGTGAATCCGTCGCTGACCATCACCGCCATGGCCGAACGGGCGGCCGCACTGTGGCCGAACCGTGGCGAGCAGGATCCTCGACCGGCGGTGGGCGAGGGCTATCAGCGGCTGGAGCCGGTCGCGCCCCGATCGCCCGCGGTCCCCGCCGAGGCCCCCGCAGCTCTGGTGTGGCTGGGTGTTCCGGACCGTCTCGGGCCGGCCTGACCCGCCCGATCGGACCTAGTCCTCCACCGCCCACCGCGGCACGATGAAGAGACCCTCAGCCGCGACGGCCACACCGTCAGCTCCACCGATCTCCGCTTTGACGGTGACCTTGCGACCGGTGTCGGAGACGACGCGTCCGGCGAGCCAGATCTCGCCCAGAGGAAGGGGCTGGGTGTAGCGCAGGGAGAGGGTGCCGGTCATCGTCAGCTTCTTCATCGCCGAGGCGGTCACCCCCATCAGGTGATCGAGCAGGAGCGCGCTCACCCCGCCGTGCACCATGCCCGGCGGGCCTTCGTAGGCGGGGCTCAGCGTCAGCCGGGCCGAGGTGGTCCCATCGGCGTGGCGATCGACCACCATGGGCGGAGCGATAGCGTTGCGCTGACCAACCACGGCGTTGCCCCACTGCCAACTACGCCCGGTCGCGTTGTATTTCACCCCCACCGGCCCGGGCGGGGCCTGGGCGCGGAGGATCTCGGCAGCGGCCCGCAGATGTTCACGGGCCCGAGCGACCTCGTCGTCTCCGACCTCGGAGCGGATCGCGAGGTCCACCAGATCGCGGACCTCCTCGGTGAGCGGCACGTAGCGCTCGTAGATCGCGTCGACCTCGGCGTCCGTCAGGTCGGAGACTTCGAAGGCCCCGCCGTACATCGGCCGTGCCTCAGGCGCTGACGTCACTCGGCGTCCCGCTGGGATCTGGCGCGTTCGGCCCGGGCGATCGTGTCCTCCACGATCGTGTTCAGCCTCGCCCCGTTGGGCCATCCGGCGTAGTGACAGACGAAGATCACGATCTCGCGCAGCGCCACCTCATCGAACTCTCCGTTGGCGTAGGCCGCCGGGATCTGAATGCTCAGTACGTCGGCGGCGCCCTGCCCGGCGAGCATGCCGATCAGGATCAGCCGACGGTCGCGGTCGGAGAGCCCGGGCCGGGCCCAGATGTCCGCGAAGAGGTGGTCGGCGGTGTAGGCGAAGAAGTCGCCGTCGCCGTCGGTCATGTCGAAGCCGTAAACGGCCTCCATCTTTTCCAGGCCTCGGCGGCGGGTTTCGGGAAGGTCATCGAAGTGACCCATGCGTGCTCCTTCGGTGCTGATGTTGAAGATGCTGGTTGTGGCGAGCTCGGTGGCGAACCGCAGGGTCTTCTCGCCGAGGCCCCGCACGCGGCTGGACACATGTCCAGTATGGCCGCCAGTTGGAAGGTCTGTCGAGAGAGTCCGAGAATCACTCGCTCGACTGGGCGGCTTAGTTGGGGGCGAGCGCTTCACTGGAGCCATGAACATCAAACCTGTGAAGCCAGGCCCGGGTCAGGAGTCGTGCTGGGACTACCCGCGGCCGCCGGCGCTGGACACCAGCAACGAGTCGATCGTGATTGAGCTGGGCGGGATGGTCATCGCCCGGTCCACGAAGAGTTGGCGGGTGCTGGAGACCAGCCACCCCCCGACGTACTACGTGCCGCGGGCAGCCTTCGTTGAGGGTGCCCTTCGGCTCACCACCGGCGCGACCTGGTGTGAGTGGAAGGGCAAGGCGACGTACTACGACCTGGTCGCCGGCGACACCGTGGTGCAGGCGGGGGCGTGGAACTACCCCGAGCCGACGCCGCGCTTCGCTGACCTCAGCGACGCGATCTCGCTGATGCCGGCCGTGGTCGACCGGATCACCATTAATAACGAGGTGGTCACTCCGCAGGAGGGGACGTTCTACGGCGGTTGGATCACCAGTCGCGTTGTCGGCCCCTTCAAGGGAGCACCCGGCACGAGCCACTGGTGACCGCGGCCCACCACGCTCAGCGCGGGCCGAGGAGGGAGTCGGCACCCGTGGGCCACCAGGTCCCGGAGGAGGGTCCGCCGTTGCACTCGCCGTCGGACTCGCCCGGGTGCTTAATCCACAGATAGCCGTCGAAGGCACCGCGGAAGAGCAGCGTGGGCGCCCGCCCGATCCGAGCCAACCACGGGTTGCACACGTCGCCGTTCCTCGGTGCGGGATCGGCCCCGTTACGGGCCGTTTCGATGACGTACTTCCGGTTCTTCAGACCCAGCTTCGCCAGCGCGCGTACGACGCGCTTGCCGTAGGCGTGCTCGTGGCGGTTCGAGCGGTGGTTGCCGACGTTGGTGGAGAACCCGCGTGCCCACTTCATGCCGGATCGCTTGAGCAACCGCGCCACGTCGGTGGGGTTGCGCCAACCGGAGTGCCCGCTGTCGAGATAGACCCAGGCGCCCGCCTTGGCGAACCGCTTCACGGCGTACGCGATCGCTTTCTGTCGCGGTCCAGCGTCCACGCATCGGCGGTCGCCCATGAAGGCCACAGCGTCGGGTTCGACGACAACGATCGCCTGATGACCCCGCATGCCCCGGGCCGCTGCGGCCGTCCAGGCGCGATAGTCCTGGTAGGAGCCGAGGCCACCGGAGGAGTAGAGCCCGCAGTCGCGACCCGGAATCGCGTAGACCGCCAGCACGGGGGTCTTGTCCTGAGCAGCCGCGCGCGCGGTGTACGCCGCCACAGCGCTGCGGGCGCTCTGCGGTGAGGCGTAGTAGTCGGTGAGCCAGAGCGCCTGCGCCTTCTTGCCAATCTTCTTCCGGTAGATCCCACCGGCTTGGTGGGCGGACATCAGGTCGTCGACGAAGAGGCCTCGGCGGTAGCGGGCATCGGTCGGCTGTTTCGTGCTTGCGTTCCGGGCGCTGGTGTTGGGCGGGTCCCCTGCGGTGGTGGCGAAGGTGGGCGGGGCGGCCTGGGAGACGGAGGTCTCGGCGGCCGCGAGGCCGGCGGAGGCGGCGAGCACCGCGCTGGCGGCAACGAGCAGACGCAAGCGCGCGAGGACAGAGTGTGTGGGGGGCACTGGCTGAGCGTAGGCACACCGAG
>CBDTZB010000390.1:0-3308 GCA_965364795.1 uncultured Nocardioides sp. | reverse complement strand
CGCCGCCGGGACCTACGCCGACCTGCGTGGTCCCACCACCTGCGCCCTGATCGGACCCGAGGAGAGGGAGGCTGTGCTGGCGCGATCCGGCCCCGACCCGCTGCGCGGCAGCGACCCGACCCCGGCCTGGGAGCGCATCCGTCGCAGCCGAACCCCCATCGGTGCTCTGTTGATGGACCAAACGGTGGTGGCGGGTGTCGGAAACGTCTACCGCGCCGAGGTGTTGTTCCGGCAGAAGGTCCATCCCCTCCGGCCGGGTAACACCCTCCGGGTCGGTCAGTGGACCGCCATCTGGGAAGACCTCGTCGCGCTCATGGCCGAGGGGGTTCGACTCGGGCGGATCGACACCGTCAGGCCGGAGCACACCCCCGAAGCCATGGGGCGGGAGCCTCGGGTGGACGACCACGGAGGTGAGGTCTACGTCTATCGACGCGCCGGCGCACCCTGTCTGGTGTGCAGCCGTCGCATCCGGGCCGAGGTGCTCGCCGGAAGAAACCTCTTCTGGTGTGGGCATTGTCAACGTGCTTTCCGGTCGCGGGCCCTATCCTGACCTCCACAGACCGTGGGGATGGATGAGAAGGGCACGCACGTGAATGCTCTCGTCGACGCTCCGCAGCAGTCGAAGCGTCCCGGTAGGGCGGGACGTGCGCTGCCGTGGCGCCGCAGAATGGCGCGACTGCGCCGTCGCGGGCTGAGCCAGGAGATCAAGGTCACGGCGTGGCTGGTCGCGTTCAGCGTCGTCAGCCTGTTGCTGATCATCGCGTTCCCGAACACCACGCCCTTCAGCAGCCTGATGTTCCCGTTGCTACTGGGCAGCCTGTTGCTGGGTCCGCGGACGCTGCCCTGGTACGTCATCTTCGACATGTCCATGCTGGCGATCGCGCTGACCCAGCAGACCGAGTACAGCAGTCGCCTGCTCGGCGCGGCTGGCCTGCAGTTCCTGATGGGCTTCGTGGTGATGGTCGTCGGTTTTCGCCGAGGTCGGCTCGGCGTGACCGGAGTCCAGGGGGAGTCAATGCTGATCGACCTGCGCGACCAGATCCTCCGGCAGGGCAGGATTCCCGACCTGCCGGTGGGATGGGATGTGCAGTCCGCCCTGCGGTCCGCCGGCGGGACCCCGTTCGCCGGTGACTTCGTCGTCGCCACCGTTTCGGACGAGCGGTGCCTGGAGGTCGTGGTGGTCGACGTGTCCGGCAAGGGTGAGCAGGCCGGCACCCGCGCCCTCCTACTCTCCGGTGCCTTCGGTGGTCTGCTCGGGGCGTTGCCACCTGAGCAGTTCCTCCCGGCCGCTAACCAGTACCTCCTGCGACAGGACTGGGACGAGGGGTTCGCAACAGCGGTCCACCTGTCCCTCGACCTGCACTCGGGCGACTATGAGATCCGCACCGCGGGGCACCCGCCGGCTGCGCATCGGAACGCGGGTTCGGGACGCTGGCGTGTCCTGAGCTCAGAGGGTCCTGTCCTGGGGCTCATCGAGGGCGCCGAGTTCACCACGGCGCGAGGCGTACTCCGGGCGGGTGATGCCGTGCTGATGTACACCGACGGAATGGTGGAGGATCCACGGCGAGACATCGAACTGGGCATCGACGCGATGCTGGGCGAGGCTGAGTCGTTGCTGCGTGGGTCGTTCCGCGATGCCGCTGAACGGCTCACAGACGCCCTAGGCTCGCGTGATGATGACCGCGCGATGCTGGTGGTTCATCGCACCTGACTTCGAGCCAAGTGGGTCCCGCATTCGGTCCGAACGCGGTGTGTGTGGCACGATGTGACGTCGCTTGAGCCTTCGCTCTAGCGTGCGCGGATGTAGCTCAATGGTAGAGCCTCAGTCTTCCAAACTGACCACGCGGGTTCGATTCCCGTCATCCGCTCCAAGTGGCCCTGCGCGACCGTTTTTCACGGTCGGGGAGGGGCTCTTGGCGGGGCGTAGCGTAGTGGCTAGCGCGCCTGCTTTGGGAGCAGGAGACCGCAGGTTCGAGTCCTGTCGCCCCGACGTACCAGTGCCGGAACCATCACCGAACCATGAGGAGACACCCTGTGAAGAGCGCCGTCGAGACCTTGAGCCCGACCCGGGCCAAGCTGACCGTCGAGGTGCCCTTCGAGGAGCTCAAGCCGAGCCTCGACGCGGCGTACAAGAAGATCGCCCAGCAGATCAACGTGCCGGGCTTCCGCAAGGGCAAGGTCCCGCCGATGGTCATCGACCGTCAGGTCGGCCGCGGCGCGGTGCTGGACGAAGCGATCAACGAAGTGGTGCCCGCGAAGTACATGGAGGCACTGCAGGAGAACTCGCTGCAGCCCCTGGCGCAGCCTGAGATCGAGGTGACGAAGTTCGAGGACAACGAGTCCTTGGAGTTCACCGCCGAGGTCGACATCAAGCCTGAGATCACGCTGCCCGCTTACGACGGCATCGTCGCGAAGGTCGAAGACCTTGAGGTCACCGATGAGGACCTGGCCGAGCAGACCGACGCCCTGCGTCAGCGTTTCGCCAGCCTGACCGACGTGGAGCGTCCAGCGGCCGATGGCGACTTCGTCGTCCTCGACCTGAAGGCAACCCAGGACGGCGAGGTCCTCGACGGTGCCGAGGTCAGCGACATGTCCTACCAGGTCGGCCGCGGCGGGATGATCGAAGGCCTCGACGAGGCCCTGACCGGCATGAGCTCTGGGGACGACAAGACGTTCTCCACCAAGCTCGTCGGCGGCGACATGCTCGGCGAGGACGTCGAGGTTTCCGTCACCGTCAAGCAGGTCCAGGAGCAGGAGCTCCCCGAGTACGACGACGACTTCGCCCAGGAGGCGTCCGAGTTCGACACGATCGACGAGCTCACCGCCGACGTGCGCGAGCGGCTCACCCGGGGCAAGCGCCTCGAGCAGGCAGCTGCCGCCCGTGACGCCGTGCTGGAGGCGCTCCTCGACCAGGTCGAGGTGCCCCTGCCTGAGACGACCGTCACCGACGAGCTCAATGCCCGTCGCGAGAGCATCGAGCAGCAGCTCGGGTACGCCGGAATCACCATGGCGAAGTACCTCGAGGACGAGGGACAGACCATCGAGGAGTTCGAGGCCGACCTCGAACGTCGGGTTCGCGACGCTGTCGCCGCCCAGTTCATCCTGGATGAGATCGCTCAGAAAGAAGAGCTCGGCATCGAGCAGGCTGAGTTGTCCGAGCACCTCGTCCGTCGCGCCCAGCAGGCCGGCCAGGATCCCCAGCAGTTCGCCAACCACATGTTCGAGCACAACCACATCCCCGAGATGGTTCAGGAGATCCTGCGCGGCAAGGCGCTGGCCACCATCGTGGAGACCGCGGTCGTGACCGA
>CBDTZB010000389.1:0-3334 GCA_965364795.1 uncultured Nocardioides sp. | reverse complement strand
GCGTCGGACTCCGACGTTCCTCCGAGCAGGTGGTCTTCACGGTCACCCGCAACGGTTTCAAGACCGCGACCGCCGCAGGGCGAGCCTTTGCCAAGGTCGGTAGCCGCAGTAAGCCAGGTGTGCGAGTCCCTCCCGTGGCTCCGCGCGGCGTCTTCGACCTGACTCCCACCGAAGACGAGCAGATGCTCGTGGACGTCGTCACAGAGTTCGCCGACGAGGTCGTTCGCCCCGCCGCCAGTCACGCCGATGAGCAGTGCGCAGCGCCAGAGGACCTCCTCAAGGCCGGCCTTGAGATCGGCCTCCCGATCCTGGGTGTTCCCGAAGCCCTCGGTGGCATCAGCGAAGAACGCTCGGCCATGGCCGGCGTGCTGGTCGCTGAAGCGCTTTCCCGGGGAGACATGGGACTGGCTGTGGCCAGCTTGGCCCCCGGATCGGTGGCCACCGCGATCGGCCTGTGGGGCACCGAGGAGCAGCAGCAGACCTACCTTCCGGCCTTCACCGGCCAGGATGTGCCTGCGGCCGCCCTGGCCCTGACCGAGGCGCAGACGCTCTTCGACGTTCTCACACCCTCGACCACCGCAACCCGCGACGGGAACGGATTCGTTCTCAACGGCGTCAAGACGCTGGTCGCTCGCGGCGCCGAGGCCGAACTCTTCGTCGTTGGAGCGATGCTCGACGGTTCACCCGCCTTGTTCCTCGTTGAGTCGTCCACCCCCGGTCTCTCGATCGAGGGGGACCCCGCGATGGGTGTGCGAGCCGCGTCTATGACGAAGTTGACCCTGCAAGACGTTTCTGTTGAGCAGGGTTCGTTGCTCGGTGAAACCGACGGGTCGACGTACACCGAGTGTGTTCGCCTGTCCCGCCTGGCCTGGTGCGCCCTCGCAGTCGGCACCGGCCAAGCGGTCCTCGACTACGTCACTCCGTACGTCAAGGAGCGCCACGCGTTCGGCGAGCCCATCGCCAACCGTCAGTCGGTGGCCTTCATGGTCGCCAACATTGCGATCGAACTGCAGTCCATGCGCCTGCTCACCTACAAGGCTGCCTCCCGTGCGGCCGCTGGCAAGGACTTCACGCGCGAGCTGGCCTTGGCCCGCAACGCCTGTGCCTCCAAGGGGATGCAGATCGGTCTGGACGGGGTCCAGCTGCTCGGTGGCCACGGCTACGTCAAGGAACACCCCGTTGAACGCTGGTACCGCGACCTGCGAGCCGTCGGCGTCCTGGAAGGAAGCGTGCTTGTCTGATGATTAATCTCGACGATCCCAAGAAGTTCCGGCCACTGGCCAGTCAGGCCCACCAGGTCGCGATGAACATGCTGCGACCCATCTCGCGCAAGTACGACCTTGCCGAGCACGAGTACCCCAAGGAACTCGACATGCTTGCCTCGATGATCGACGGTCTCTCCGAGTCCGGCGCCGCCGAGGGTGCCGGTGCAGCCGGCGTCGGTGGGGACGATAAGAAGAACGAGAAGGACGACGGTCGGACCAAGAACGGTTCGAACATGGCCTCAGTGATGTCCATCGCCGAGATGTGCTGGGGCGACGTGGGCCTGCTGCTCTCGATGCCCCGCCAGGGACTCGGCAACTCCGCGATCGCCTCCGTCGCGAACGCTGAGCAGTTGGAGCGCTTCGCCGGTGTATGGGCCGGGATGGCCATCACTGAGCCGGGGGTGGGCTCGGACTCGGGCAACATCTCCACGACCGCCACCCTTGACGGTGACCACTACGTGATCAATGGCGAGAAGATCTATGTGACTGCCGGCGATCGGGCAGACCACATCGTGGTGTGGGCGACCCTGGACAAGGACCTGGGCCGCGCAGCGATCAAGTCCTTCGTCGTCGCCAAGGGCACGCCGGGCATGACCGTGGACCGGTTGGAGCACAAACTCGGCATCCGCGCCTCAGACACCGCGACCATCACCTTCGCGGACTGCCGGGTTCCTGCCGAGAACATGCTGGGATCGGCAGATGTCGACCCCAAGCAGGGGTTCGCCGGCGCGATGGCGACCTTCGACAACACCCGTCCGCTGGTGGCGGCCATGGCTCTGGGCTGTGCCCGCGCGGCGTTGGACCTGACGCGCGATCTGCTCGCGGAGCGCGGCATCGTCGTGGACTACGACAAGCCGGCTCTCACCCAGAGTGCGGCCGCGGCGAAGTTCCTGCAGATGGAGTCCGACTATGAGGGTGCCCACCTGCTCACGTTGCAGGCGGCATGGATGGCGGACAACCGCCTCCCGAACTCGTTAGAGGCCTCGATGGCCAAGGCGAAGGCCGGGCGCGTCGGCTCGGACATCACCCTGAGCTGCGTCGAGATCGCCGGATCGGTCGGCTACAGCGAGACCGAACTGCTCGAGAAGTGGGCACGCGACTCCAAGATCCTCGACATCTTCGAGGGCACACAGCAGATTCAGCAGCTGATCATCGCTCGTCGCATCCTGGGCCTCTCCAGCGCACAGCTGAAGTAGTCGGCAGGACTGAGCAAAGCGTTGCGAGACGCCCGGGTTCACCCGGGCGTCTCGAACGCATTTAGAGCGGTAGGCGACCGCCACCGGACGATGGAGTGACCACCAACAGCTGGGGTCGCCGATGATCGGCGGCGATGAAGGCGGTCTCGATCGCGGCTCCCACGTGCTCCGAGTCTTCCGCCCGGACCAGCACCACTGCGGATCCACCGAAGCCGCCGCCCGTCATCCGCGCCCCCAGAGCACCGGCTCCCATGGCGGCCGCCACTACGGTGTCCAACTCCAGGCAGGAGACCTCGAAGTCTTTGCGCAGCGATTGGTGTCCCTCCAACAGCGTTCGGCCCACACCGACGTAGTCGCGCTCGCGAAAGGCACCCACGACGTCTTGCACCCGTTGATTCTCTGTCACGACATGGTGGGCTCTTCGCCGCAGACGCTCATCTGGCAGACGTTCCAGATCCTCGAGGGCCACCGTGCGCAGCGAGTCGTGACCCAGCGCCGCCGCGGCAGCATCACAGTCGGCCCGTCGGGCGGCGAATCCGCCATCGTTCAGGGTGTGAGCCACCCGGGTGTCCACCACCAACAGCGCGAAGCCGTCCTCGGACAGCGGTAGGCGAAGGTGCTGGGCTGCCGGGGGATGGCCATCGGCAAAGTCCAGGAGCAGTGCGTGACCGGCCCGGGCGTGCAGCACCGCGGTCTGATCAAGGCCTCCGGTGGGGGCGCCAGCTACCTCGGTTTCGGCTCGGATGCAGACGGATACCAAACGGTCCCTCAGTTCAGTGGTCAGTTCCAGTCCTGCGACCTCGGTGACCGCGAGCGCAGTTGCGCACGACAGAGCGGCTGAGCTGGACAACCCGGCTCCCACCGGGACGCTGC
>CBDTZB010000388.1:0-3345 GCA_965364795.1 uncultured Nocardioides sp. | reverse complement strand
TGTCCTGCAGGGCCGACATGTCGTAGGCCGCCCGAGGCGTCGAGGGCACCAACAGTGGCCTGTCCCTGGCGGAGTCGACGCGCGACACCTTGCCGTGGTGGGTCATCTGGATGCACAGTTTGCTCCCCTCGACGTGGACCGCGTCGGCCAACGCCTTCAGACCAGGAATAAAGCGGTCCTCGGAGAGCCCCGGCTCCTTCATGCTGGCGGTTCCGTCGGGGAAGGAGACCGCGCACGCTCCGGTGATGATCATCCCGGTCCCACCGGCGGCGCGGGCACCGTAGTGGTCCATCTCGCTCTGTTCGATCTCGCCGTCGTCGGAGAGGTTCATGTCCATCGCGGCCAGCATCACGCGATTGGACAGCGTCATCGGACCGATCCGACCTTCGGCCAACAGGTGCGAGAACTCATCAACAGTCTTGGGGGTAGCCACCGGGCAAGGCTAAGGATTCTGCGCGGCGGGACCGGCAGATCTCCCGGCCACCGGGAGCGCGTCTCAGGGATGTCTCTGCTCTAGTTCCTTGGTCGATCCGGGAGACTGACGGCATGCGGCGGAGATGGGTGGGGGTATTGACCGGTCTGATCGTGGTCTCGCTGATGGCCGTCATCGGCGTCCAAGTTCTACGCTCCTCGCTGGGACCAGGTTTTTTGCGCGCGAACGGCTGCACCGTCACCGTCGATGGGCACACCGTTGACCTGACCGTGGAGCAGGCGGAGAACGCCTCGTTGATCGCCTCCATCGCAATCCGGCGTGGACTGCCCGCGCGGGCGACCTCGATCGCCCTCGCCACGGCTTACCAGGAGTCGGATCTTTACAACCTCGATTACGGCGACCGGGACTCCCTGGGCCTTTTCCAGCAGCGGCCTTCGCAGGGATGGGGGTCCCAGGACCAGGTGCAGGACCCGACCTACGCCACCAACCGCTTCTTCGACGCACTGATCCGGGTCAGCGACTATCGCTCCCTCGACATCACGGTCGCCGCTCAGGAAGTGCAACGCTCCGGCTTCCCGAACGCCTACGCCGACCACGAGGACGACGCGCGTACTCTCGCCTCGGCACTGAGCGGCAACTCCCGCGCGGCCCTGAGTTGTTCGATCGACACCGACGTCGAGGAGGTGTCCGCTGATCTTGAGGAGTCGGGGCTGACCGCCCGTGCCGACATCGTCCGCGGGCAGGTCGAGGAATTGTTCGGGGACCAGACGCTGGGCGGGTTCGCACCCGGCGGGGTTCGCGCGGGACATATCCCGGGTTCGGCCCACTACGACGGGCGCGCGGTCGACATCTTCTATCGCCCGATCAACGAAGCGAACAAGACCCGCGGCTGGGCGGTCGCGCAGTACCTCGTTGCCCACGCCGAGCGACTCAACATCGCCACCGTGATCTTCGACGCCCAGATCTGGACGGCCCGTCGGTCATCCCAGGGGTGGCGCGACTATGCCGCTCCCGACCGTCCGGGCGACCGGCGGATCCTGGAGCACCGGGATCACGTCCACGTCGACGTCTTCAGCTGACCCGGTTCTGGGCCTCCCCTGAGCAGAGGCGAGGCCCCTGGACAGACCACTCCTGGACCGACGACTCCTCAGCCGTCGCGGCCCCTCCGGAAGCCGTCGCGGATCCCTGTAGCCATCGGCACCCAACAGATGACGATCAGGAAGGCGTACAGGCCGATGGTCACCGGGGTCGAGACCGGGACAAACGCCACCAGCACCGCCAGGGCAACAAACCACCAGATCGATCGACCCTGAGCCCGCTCGACCACGTCGCCGAGCCGGGTCAGGGCTTGACTCGACGTCGCAGACCCAGGACCAAGGCACCGGCTGCTAGCAGTCCGAGACCCAGCAGCCCGAGCCACAACGCAGGTCCACCCGTGTCCGGCAGGATTCCACCCGGCGAACTCGGCGCAACAGGCCCGTTCCCGGGACCACCCGGGTTCCCAGTAGCCGGCGGAGCGGAAACCTCGATCTGAGCGTCATCCACGGAGGGGTCCACAGCCCCGCCGCCATCGACCTCGGCACTGTTAACGATCGTCCCGGACTCGACGGTGATGTCCGTCTGGATCCTCAAGGTGGTGGAGTCTCCCGCTTCGAGGACGTCGGTGTACACACAGTCGACCAAGCGCGGTTCAGTGGTGCACGTCCACCCGTCTCCACGGGCCCACTTCACCTTCAAGGAGGAGGGCAGTTCATCCCTGATGTGAATGGGATCCACCGTGGCGCTGGGGCCGAGGTTAGTCACTGTCAACGCCCAGATGGCTTGGTCCGCGTCACCCGATTCGAGTTCCTTCTCCAGACCCAGCACCACGGTGGGAGTCACCGGGGCCGTGTCGTCGTCGACGTTGTTGTCGATCGAAACCTCCTCGGACGGGCTGGTGACCTCAGCGGAGTTCACAACCTCCGGGTAAGCCGAGGGCAGCACCTCGACCTCGACCTCGATGGTCGATGACTCGTCGACCGCGAGGTCGTCGGCCCGAACACAGGTCACCACCGAAGCGGCGATATCGCAGGTCCAACCGGCTCCGGAGGCGGAGATTCCGTTCAGTCCGCTGGGCAGCACATCGGTGACCGTGATCGGACCTGCTGCCACGGTGGGCCCGAGGTTCTCGACGGTCAGCTCGTAGACGGCGTTCTCACCCACGACGAGATCACCGTTCAGGCTCTTGGTGATGCTGAGATCGACCAATGCTGGAACCACCACCGGGTCCACGGCCTCGTTGTCACTGAGGTCATCGTCAGGAGTGGACGAGGAGACACTGGCCACGTTGACCACCGAGGGGAAGGCGGTCGGCAAGACGGTCGCCACGATCGTCAACGGCGGGGCGTCAGCACCGGGATCGAGACCCGTGTCGAGGGCACAGCTGACGTTGCCGCCAACAGGGGTGCAGGTCCAGCCGGACCCACTGACCGAGACCAGTTCCAGTCCGGTCGGGATCGGGTCAAGCAGCACCACATCGTCGGCACGAGAAGGCCCGGCGTTGGAGACCTGGAGGTCGAAGGTGACGGGGTCACCGATCCGGACGGGTCCGGCGTGCGACTTGGTCACCGACAGGTCGGCGAGTTGAGTCACGACGACATCGGCTTCGTCGACGTTGTTGTCGGGGTTGGAGTCAGGGGTTGCTGAACTGACCTCAGCGACGTTGGTGAGGGTCCCGGAGGCACCCGGCCGCACCATCACCTCCATGGTGAGCGGCGGCGCACTGGCCCCAGCGGCAAGCGGTCCGGGGATGCTGCACACCACAGGTCCCGTAGTACAGGTCCACGGCGCGTTGACCGACATGAAGTTCATGCCTGCGGGCAGCGGGTCGCTGACCTCGATCGGACCAACCGCATCGGACGGACCGAGGTTGC
>CBDTZB010000387.1:0-3348 GCA_965364795.1 uncultured Nocardioides sp. | reverse complement strand
AGATCGACATGTCGGCCGACCGCAGGGGTACGACGTGACGCACCGTCTCCCCCGGCCGCGGCTCGGGCCGTCTTCCAACAAGGGTGAGTCCCTCAACCACGAAGTCTTCGCCGGTGTCGAAGGTGACGCGCCACTGCGCGGCCGGCTCCGAAACTGGCGCCGCCGGCGCCAGAGGCTCGCGACGACGCGTAGCGCCGTCCTCCTCCTGGCTGCTCGGCGCCGCCACCGGCGACCCCACAGATGGGACCGCATGCCGTGACGGACCGGCCGGCGGGGGGCTCGATGGAGGCGGGCTCGTCGGAGCCCGGTGAGTCGGCGGGGGGTTGCTCGGGGGTGGGCTGCTCGGAGGTCGGCCCAACGGCGCACGGATACCGACAGGCTCGGTCCGCGGCGGTGGCATTGACGCCGCGGCCTCAGGGGCCCCGGCGGGCGACGCTGCGGGCCGTGCCGTCACTGCGGCCACCTGGGCCGGTGTCATCAGTCGCATCGCCGTCAGATTGACCATCTGTCGGGGCCGGGCCACGCCGGGCGCCTCTTCCACAGGCAGCGGCCGTACGTCGACGACCACCGAGCCCGTGCGGTGGTCGTGCCACCCGCGGCGCCAGCCACCTCCGTCCATCACCGCGGTCCAGGCCAGGGTTGCCACCCCCAGACCGATCGTCGGAAGGGCAGCCACCCCCAGGATGAGTGCGCGCACCAGGGCCGGAACCAGCCCGATCGGACGGCCGGTCTGGTTCTCCACCACCCGAAGCCCCACCAGTGCCTTGCCGGGTGAGGTACCCCGCGTTCCCAACAGTGCCGCCTGAGCGACGCCCAAGAACACGACAGCGGCCACGATGAGAAAAATGCCCAGGACGGTGCGTCCCTCGGCGAAGAGGAAGCGCACCGCGACGAACACCGCCACGGCGTAGAGCCCCCAGATCAACAAACGGTCCAGGGCATAGGCGTAGAACCGGCGATCCAGCTCTGCAGCCGGGTACGCCGCGCCGCGGGGGTCTGGTCCGTTCATGGGGCGGGGTTCGTTCGGACGATCACTCGGGTCGCAGGACCTGGATGGTCACGCCGTCGCCGAGGTTGATCTCCGCGCCGGGAAGCAGCTGCACAGCGATCCCGGGCTTGAGGTCCTCAGGCTCCAGACCCGGCTGCACCAGCACCGTTCCGTTGGTCGAACCCATGTCGGTCACCACTGCGGTGCCGTGGTCGACCCCGGTGCCGGGACGCACCTCGATGTGGGTCGAGGAGATCTCCTGGAGCCGGCTAGGAACGGTCTGCAGGCGGGGCTGTTCGGTGGAGGTGAAACGGCGCGCCTCGGGCGCCCGTCCGATCAGGATCACCCGGTCGACGTCCACCCTGTCACCGTTCGAGATCAACAAACGCGCCACGGGCCGTGTCACGCCGGGCGCCTCCGGCTGGCCGGGGATACCCGGCGCGGGCGGGGGGTACTGCTCCGACGGGATCCCGGCACGGGTCATCCCATCGTGGTCATCGGCCACACCGGGCGCGGCACCCTCCGTCGACGGCGGGGTCGGCGGCACGGGCAGGGGCGGGACTGCTGCAAGTGGGGGCGGTGGCGGGAACGACGGCTCAGCGCCGCTCACAACGGGGAACATCTCCGTCTCCGCGCTGGGATCAACCTCGTCCTCGGTGTCGTCCTGAACTTCCGGTTCCGGTTCCGGTTCCGGCTCCGGTTCCGGCTCCGGTTCCGGCTCCGGTTCCGGCTCGAAGGTCGCCTCGTCGACGGGCTCGGTGTCCGGCAGATCGTCCAGACCGGGCATCTCGGTCTCGGCAACGCTCACGCTGGGCGCGAGCCACTCGTCCGCTGGCTCCTCGGGTACGCCGACCGGGCTAGCAGCAGGAGTCACGGGCGCCAAGGGAGCCACCAACGCCACCGGCGACGACCGCACTTTCTCGGGCTGCTCCTCGAACGGTGTTGATCCAGCCATGACTGCGGGGTGGTTCATCTGTCCGACGCGCACCAACCCGCCGGGCAGCAGCAGGTCCGCTGCGTCCGCCACTGACTGGTCGTCGATCGAAATCTGTAGTGACACCACGTCGTCGAAGGACCGATCGACCCAGGTGCCGACGGCGGAGCCGTGGACCTGCTCCTCACCTTCGTGGGTCACCACCGTCGCCGAGACGGCCGCACCACGGACGAGGAGTCGCGTGCTGTCGCCGAGGCCGACCAGGGCGAAGGCGGGGAGACCACTCAGACCCCCCGCGACCAGCGTGTCCAGGACAGCGTCGAAGTCGGCTGCGTCATCTGCGGCCTCCCACAGGGCCGCGACCCGGTCCTTCGCCGTCGCGGGAACCAACACCCCGACGCGCTCCCCGACGACGCCGAACCAGGCGCCAGGACGGTAGGACCAACGGACCTGCTCACCAACTGTGTCGCTCACGGCAAAGCTCCCAACTTCTCTTCAAGACTCATCCGCTGTTGCTCGGTGTCGTAAGGGCGGTGATCGGCCAATCCCACCACATCCACCACCACGGCAGTCGCGTTGTCCTTGCCTCCAGCCGCGACCGCCGCCGCGACAACCCGGTCCGCCGCATCCCGGGGGTCCTCGACGGCACCCATGATCACGGCGATCTCGGCGTCATCGATCATCCCGCTGACCCCGTCGGAACACAGTAGGAGCCGCTCCACGGAGGCCAGCGGCAGGACGAAGTAGTCCGCCTCCGCACTCCCCCGGCCCCCGAGGGCTCGGGTGATGATGTGGCGATCCGGGTGCACCGCCGCGTCGGACTCAGTGATCGTGCCCGCGTCGATGAGTTCCTGTACGACGCTGTGGTCCACGCTGATCCGCTCCAGGGCTCCGTCATGGAAACGGTAGATGCGCGAATCCCCGAGGTTGGCCAGCAACCACCGGGTCTGCCCCTCCTGCTCGATCACGAGGGCGGCCACCACGGTCGTCCCCGCAGCGAACTTCTCAGCTCCCTCAGCGCGACGACTCGCGTCGTACTCGCCGATGCGTTGCTGACATGAATGCAGCGTTCTGGCGATCAGGTCGGGGCCGGCAGCGGGGTCATAACCGGCTTGCGCCACCTTGGTGAACTCCTCCACCACGATCTGGCTCGCCACATCCCCCCGATCGTGCCCACCCATGCCGTCCGCGACCACGAAGACCGGCGGTGCAGCAAGGAAGGCGTCCTCGTTGACCTCGCGAACACGGCCGATATCGGTCGCGGCCCCATGGTGGAGCTCGACGTCACTCACCGCGATCGCCCACTCGGACTGCCAGGTCTGCGGGAGCCTCGGCTAGCGTGGTGCAGATGGGTACGACGACCAGCGGGCCCGGGCACCGCTCCCTGGCCGACCAACTGCGGGGCTGGTCGGACGAACAGCTGTCC
>CBDTZB010000386.1:0-3392 GCA_965364795.1 uncultured Nocardioides sp. | reverse complement strand
GATTCGTACACCTCCACGATCGGCGCAATGGAATTACGGCAGCTTGAGCACTCAGGGGAACTTAGGGATTCGACTGGACCCGTGGCGCCAGTCTTGAGCGCAACATTTCTGGCCTTCACCCAAGCCCGCACCGTCTCCTCCGGCCCCAACTCAGGGGCCGGCTCGGCCGTGGGCGACGGGGACGACGAAGCAGACGCGGTCGGCGATGGCGTGAAGGTGGACTCGGTCTGCGGCTGCCCGTCGCTGGAGCATCCACTCAACGCGAGAACGACGACGGCAGCGCTCACTGCACTGCGACTGACACGACTCATGAACTGGCCCTTTCCGAGAACTCATCGCCCCGGAACCGCGCGGCGACGCATCGAACCTAACGTCTCATCGGATCAAGCGACAGTGCGGAGGTCCGACCTGTGGATAACGCGCCCTCAGTCTCGGCCCCCTGTCCGTGACACCCCAGACACCTCGAGAGACCACCTGGAGGTGCCCTGGGTGTCACGAAACGATGGACCTCAGCAGACCGGGCGGAGGGTGAGACAACCGACCGGTGGGTGAAGAAGTTCGCCCCATCAGCCACAATGGCGTCGTGGCCCCAGGGAAGCGCGCAGGTTCTCGTCGAGGCGCGAAGCCTCGGCGCCAGTTTCGACCCGTCCTACTCGCTATCGCCGCGGGTGTGACGCTGGCGGTCGTGGCGTGGGGTTACCTCGTCTTCGCGGCCATCGATTTCGGCACTGAGGCACGGGCCGGAAACTCCGGCGCCTGGTGGCTGCTTATCCTCGCCTCCATCGGCGCTGTGGCCTGCCTTTTCGTGGGACTCATGCTCGTCGCTCAGCTTTCGCGGGCTCTGGGGATCACTCAGGGTTCGTCGGCTCCCCCAGCGGTCGAACCGGAACCCGACCCCCTCAGCACCCTCGCGGCCACGCAGGGACCCTCGATCGCCCCTCGGCATGCCGGCCCGAGCGCGTCCGCCGAACAGGAACACCCACCCAAGGGTCACGACCCCGATCCGCCAACCGGCGGACATCACGCGATTCGCTGACGCTAGGCCGCAGGCTCAGCGCCGCTTCCACCCCGCCCATAAGGCTAAATGACCGCAGGGAGCGAAGCCGTGCGCGACGGCTTCGCCCCCTGTCTTCCCCGGCCCGTCAGCCTGGGTCGAAGAGGCTGACGAAGTCTTTGTTGATCAGGCAGGCACGCGCAGGCGTTGGCCGGCGTAGAGACGACTGCCGTCAAGATCGTTGAGGTCCTGGAGATGGAAGATCATGTCCCGCACCTGCCCCACCTCAGCGTGCTCAGAGGCGATCCCCCACAAGGTGTCCCCCGCGTCGACGACCATCACCTGCGTCGACTCCGGCGTGCCGTTGGCCGCGGAGACGGAGGAGAGCAGCACACCGAGAGCCAGGACACTCACCAGAGCTACCACGAGCACGGCCCAGCGACCACGACGAGTCAGTCGGTAGGTGGGCATCGGCGCAGAGAAACCTGCGGGACGGGCGTGGTACGAGGTGCTTGTGATCATCATGAACTCCTGGGGAAGGGGTTTGTCTCTGTGTTCCTGATGTCTAATCGCCTCCACCGACAGTCCGCCCCGCTTGCGCTGGGCACCGGTCCTGCGAAGGTGAATCGATCAGACGTTCGATCGAACACTTGTGCGAGACTAGATCAGGTGTTCGAACGATGCAACCCCTAGCCGAACATTTGTTCTAGTGGTTTCGGGACGGGCCGAGCGGCCCTCCCCAACCAGCGCGACCCCCCAGGGGTCGCGGGCTTCCTACCCCTTGGCTGAGCCCTTCTTGATCGCACCCTTCCCTTGGGCCGCGAAGAGTTTCAGTGCGCTACCGGCGAGGGAGGGCGCCAGGGACGTGCTGCGCATGGCGGCCCCACGCCACGCCGGGACGGTCCGAATCACCCGGCGCGAGCCGATAAAGCCAACAGCTCGATCAGAGATCTCGTCGACGCTGAGCAGTCCACCGCCGGAGTTGACCAGTCGAGCAGCCAGCCCGTCCTGCTTCATCTCCTCCACCATCGGGGTGGCAACCCCGTCAGGACACAGGGCGTGGACACGGATCGCCCGCGGCGTCTCGAGGTCGACCGACATGGCCAGGGAGATCACGGCCGCCTTCGTGGCGGCGTACGTCGACAACCCGGGCACTGGGCCCAGCCCCGACAAGGACGCCGTCATCACGATGTCCGAGCGCTCGCCGTGCGCAGACATGGCGGCCACCGCCGCCCGCGTCCCCCACAAGACACCGAGCAGGTTGATCTCCACGAGGCCGCGGACCTGTTCTTCGCTGAGTTCTGCCAGCGTCCCGTCCCAGCCGACGCCGGCGTTGTTGAACCACGCCGTGAGCGGACCGTGCTCAGCGGCGGCCGCGGCCACGGCGCGGTGTGACTCCGGGTCGCGGACGTCCTGGGCGATACCCGCCACAGCCCCGATCTCGGCCGCAGTTGCTTGCGCCCCCTCACCATCGATGTCGGTGAGCACCACGTGGTAGCCACGGGCGATCATCTTTTCCGCGATCCCGCGCCCGATACCTCGCGCGCCGCCGGTGACCACACAGCTTTTGGAGTCCAGTTTCGTCATGGCAGAAGCATGCCAGCGCTGGAGTCTCGCCTTCTTCCTGACCACACAGTGACCAACGAACCCCGAATCCTGAGGGAAATGGCATGACACTCGACACGCGGGTTCGAACAGGTGTTTGAATCACGGAGCCGATCGGTCTAGGTTTCTCCTCAGACCTCATTGACCGACGGTGTACTCCCAGAGTCGGTCAGCACACACCACCGGAAGGCGCACCCATGGCCAAGAAGACCGTCTCCGAACTCCCCGACGGACCTCCCGACGCCACGGGCTTGACCCCGCGCCAATTGCGGGTGCTTGCGCACATCAAGGACAGCATCGAGAGCCGCGGCTACCCGCCCAGCATGCGCGAGATCGGTGGCGCGGTCGGCCTGACCAGCACCAGCAGCGTCGCCCACCAGCTGAAGGTCCTCGAAGAGAAGGGCTTTCTCAGGCGGGACCCGAACCGCCCTCGCGCGCTGGAAGTCTTCCTCCCCGAGGTGATGGCCGCCCGCCGGTCTCTCGGCTCCGCGGACGAGTCGTCGTACGACGAAACTGGCGTCGGCGACTCCGTCCCGACCGCAAAGATGGTTCCTGTAGTGGGACGAATCGCCGCCGGGGGGCCGATTCTCGCCGAAGAACGCATCGAGGATGTGTTCCCGCTTCCCGCCCAACTGGTCGGCGATGGCCAACTGTTTCTGCTCGAGGTCAGCGGTGAGTCCATGATCGACGCCGCGATCTGCGACGGGGACTACGTCGTGATCCGCCAACAGCCCACCGCGAACAACGGCGACATCGTCGCGGCGATGATCGACGGCGAAGCCACCGTGAAGAC
>CBDTZB010000385.1:0-3395 GCA_965364795.1 uncultured Nocardioides sp. | reverse complement strand
CCTGGGTGGAGGACCATTCGACCGTCAGAGCCAATTGTTCCTATGCCCGTATGACGTCGAGGACGGTGACGAAGATGACGACGGCGGCATCCCGGCGCGTCAGGTGCGGCTTGACGAGACGCTCCAAGCTCCGGGCGACGTCATGAACTACGTCTACGACTACGGCGACCACTGGGGGCTCACGCTGCGACTCGAGGAGATTCTGCCGGCATCGCCGGATGCCCCGAGCGCGGTCGCAACGGGAGGCCGCCGAGCAGCGCCCCCGGAGGATTCCGGCGGCGGCACCGATCTCGAGAGCATCGCGATGAGCGTCGACGATCCTGCACACTTCGACCTCGACGAGCTCAACACGGCCCTTCGAACGCCCTATTTCGTTCTGCGCGAGGTCGGGATGAATCATCGACTGGTGGATGTGCTCAACCGGCTGCGCTACACCCGCACAGGAGAGGACCTTGCCCAGCGTGTGGTGACCATCGCCATGGAGAGCGCAGAGCCGGAGCCCGGCACGATGGAAGGGGCTCTTGCCGCTCACCAATGGTTCCTTGGCCGTGCCAAGGGTGGCGGGATCGAGCTGACGTCGGCTGGCTACCTCAAGCCCGATGACGTCGAGGCGGCCTCCCGCGTGGTTCCTGCCATGGCTGGCTGGATCGGGAAGAACAACCGCGAGGTCCACTGCGCTCCGCTACTGGACTTTCGTGAATCGCTGCGGACGATGGGTCTACTTCGCAAGTACAAGGGCAGGCTGGTTCTGACCCGGGCGGGTGCAGCCGCGCAGCGCAACCCGGTCAGGTTGTGGGCACACCTGCGCGATCGACTGATCCCCACCCAAGGCAACGACTTCGAGACTGTCGCGACGCTGCTCCTGTTGGCGCATGCCGCCACGTCCCCCAATGCTCCTATCCCCCGGGAGCAGGTGGCCGCTTCTCTGGCGGACCTTGGCTGGCGCCACCGCGACGGACGGCCACTGGAGGGGTACGAGATCTACCGCGTCGACGCGTTCACTACCCTCGTGAATCTGTCAGACCGGCCAGCGTTGATGGGCGACCGCAACTGGGTGAGCCCCGCAGCCGCAGCGCTGTCGCGCGCCGCACTTCGCCCGACCTGATCGAGCAGATCCCGGGCCGCGTTATCGGCGGACACGAACGTTGAGTCCGGGTCGATCTGTGTCACCGAGCGGGTGGTCTGGTCAGGTGGCCAGTCCCGGCGGTCCTGCCTCATCGAGTAGTTCGCCCACTGGTCCAACCAGTTCGTTCAGACTCTCAGTGGCAGCGCGCCAGACGGTGAGGTCGTTCACCTCCGCGTACCCGTGGATGAGGATGTTCCTCATCCCGATGATCTTGTGAAGGTTCGGCACGCGATCGGCGGTTTCCGGGTCGATTCGCCGAAGTGCGGTTATCGCTTCGCCAGCGATCTCAAACTGTCGCTCAACGCCCGATCGGAGCAGGAGGTCGTTGCTGTAGTCGTCCCACGACTTTTGCGCCACGAACCCCTGGATCCGCTTCACCGCTGTGGATAGATCCCAGAGCAGCGCGGCAGATCCAGGCTGCATAGATGTCTTGGACGGTTCGGAGCGCCTCGGCCGCGAAGTACGGATTCTCAACGGCATCCGACATCACCAGGTCCACTGTGCGACCGGTGATGTGCTCCAGATCAGCCTTGAGAGCAAGATAGTTGCCCATCAGGTCACGGACCTCAGGAAGGAAGTCCACGAAGAAGTCAATGTCGCTGTGGAGTGGGTCGAATCGATCGGTGACGGACGAGCCGAAGACACGCAGCCTGGCCACCCCACGCTGCCGGCAGGCACGACCGATCACGACCGGGTCGAGAACCTTCGCAACGCTCATGGTCAAAGTCTCCCAGACGTCGGCCGCCAAAGACAGCAACCGGCGTCGCGCAGCCCCTTCTGCCAACCTGTGTCGTGTCAGAGTCCGAGGTCGGCGCTGGTGCTGGTCGAGAGGGTCGTTGCTGGGCGAATGTAGTGCTCGATGAGGGTGTCGAGGTCGCGGTGGCGGGTCTGGGCGGCGATGCGATCGATGCTGGCGCCGTTGGCCGCGGCGGTCGTGGCGTGGCCTGCGCGCAGTGAGTGCCCCAAAACGGGCAGGGCGTCGAGGCCTGCGCTGTTTGCCCGACTCGAGATCGTTCTGCTAATCGCTCGGACGTCCAGACCGTTCGCGGTGACGACCCCGGTTCGGTGGATGCGGGTGAACAGCGGCCCAGCACCGTTCGGGCGACACGTGGTCCAGGCGGCAAGCGCTGCGACCGGGTCAGTGTGGGCGTGGTTCCCCCGGACGACGCCGACGAGCTGGCCACGGCCGGTGGGATCTGTCTTGGAGCGACGGATCGTGATGAGCATCCCGCTGGGCATGGCCGTGATGTCGGCCAGGTGGAGGGCGGCGAGCTCACTGGGACGCATGGCGGAGGCGAACCCCAGCAGGACGATGGCGCGGGCGCGGATACCGGCGGCGGTGGTGAGGTCGATGGCCGAGACGATCTGGCCGACCTGTTCGACCGTGAGTGCGTGGGCCCGCTGGCGGGGCGCGACGCCAAGGATCCGGCGGAGTCCGCGGCGGAACCTGCGAAGCATGGGATCAGCCATCGGGTCGGGCAGTCCGTGGCGTTGGTAGTGGTACTTGATCGCCGAGCAGCTCAGTTCTATGGTCCCGTAGGTCAGCCCAGTCTCGGCCCGTCCCACCAAGAAAGCCGCGATCGCTTCCGGTGGTGCCGCCAGCGCCGTGACGCCACGGATGAGGCACCACCTCTCCCACTGTCGCCAGGCCGAGGCGTACTGGATACGGGTGGAGTCAGCGAGCTCGGCGTCCATCGCCGCGGCGATCAACGCGGCGTCGTGCACGGTCAGGCCAGCGAGCTCGGCCGTCTGGGACACGGTCAAAGCGGGACGCAGGGGCTGGGTGATTCTCATAGCAGTCATGAACCCACCATGATCCTCAGGCGGGCGCATTGGCGGCCCGAGATCCACTAAGGGCCAAGACACGTCCTTGGCTGCCGAGCGCCGAGCCGCGGCGCCGCAGCATGCAGTCCTGCATCAAGATCTCCAGGTATGAACGCACGCTTCGCACTTGTCGGATGAGGCCGGCGGCGCGGGCAGTGCCATAGGCCGTCCCATGGAGCGACCTTGGACGAGCGATCGGCGCGGTGCGAGATTGACGTCGAGGACTACCAAGCCTGCCAGCGGATCTTGCGCGCCACCAAGCGCTGAACGAACGGATCATCTGCCGGGCCACTGGGCCCGGCACCACCTTCTGACGTTGAAGGGCGGACGGCCCACACCTCTCACCGAACTGGCGGGGCTGCTGAACCTTTCAGCATTCCAGCTAAATTTGCCGCACACCGACAGTAGTTACAGAATTGGGTTCAATGCCCTGCGTGCTGGCTGT
>CBDTZB010000384.1:0-3396 GCA_965364795.1 uncultured Nocardioides sp. | reverse complement strand
GGCGCAGACCGCCTCGATGAACTCCAACGCCTGGTGGACCCGGTCCACATCCAGCCGAGGGTCCAGGGCAGCTAGGCGCGCGGGGTCGGTGCGCCAGGCGGCCTGGAGAAAGTCAGTGGCCTGGGCGTAGAGCACGACACCCACGTTGATGAACTCCTCGCGCTCGACGCGGGGAACACAACGCAGGACGACGTACTGGTAAGACGTCTTGGGGCGCGCTAGCTCCTCGCTCATGCCTGCGCTCCGGGTAGCCATTGAGAACTCACCAGGCGAGCGGTCAGAAACTCGACGTACGTCGCCCGCAGCTGTGCCGGGCTCTCCCCCACCGGAGACTCCAACCAGTCGTCGGGGACATCCCTCAGGATCTCGACGAACTCCTCGACCTTCAGGACTGTCTGCATCCGCGCATGTACCTCGGCCAACCGCGGGAGGGCTTCGGCGAAGACGTGCTCATTGGGGTCCCAGGCCTGCTGGGCGAAGCGGCCCGGGTCACCGACGCCGCGCCCCCACCCATGGTGGAAGTACAACGAAGCTCCGTGGTCGATCAACCACAGATCGTGATGCCACCACAGCAGGTTCGGGTTGCGCCAGGTGCGGTCCACGTTCGCGGTGAAGGCGTCGAGCCAGAGCACCAGCGCTGCTTCGTCCACCTCGCCGGGAGTGCTCTCCGGCGCGCCGTCGAAGCCGAAGGAACCAGGTAGGAAGTCGACCCCGAGGTTCAAGCCGAGGCTGGCCTTCAGTAGATCCTGGACCTCCTCGTCGGCTTCATAGCGTGCGATCTCAGAGCTGAGTTCCAGTGCGACCAGACGCGGAGTCCTCAGCCCGACGGCCCGAGCCAGACCGCTGACGATCACCTCCGCCACCAGGACCCGAACCCCTTGGCCGGCACCTCGGAACTTGCAGACGTAGGTGCCGGAGTCCGAAGCTTCCACGATCCCCGGCAGGCTGCCACCCTCGCGGAGCGGGGTGGCGTAGCGAGTGACCTCGACGGTTTCCATCATCCGAGCGGATCTTCATCGCGCAGTCGCGTCGCCTGCTCCGCCACGTCGTAGTCGGCCGCCGGCCACTGCGGATCCATCTGCTTCAACGCGTCGTGCAGCAACCGACCCACGGCCAGGTTGCGATACCACTTCCGATCCGCAGGAATGATGTGCCACGGAGCGTGCGCGGTGTTGGTGCGCTCCAGCGCCACCTCGTAGGCCCGCTGATAGTCCGGCCATACGCTGCGTTCATCGATGTCGCCGGGGTTGAACTTCCAATGCTTGGTCGGATCCTCCAGTCGCGCCTGGAGGCGCTCCTTCTGCGTGTCCGCCGACACGTGGAGCATGCACTTGACGATGGGGGTGCCCGAGGCGACCACTTCGGCTTCGAAGTCGTTGATCGCACCGTAGCGGCGCTCGATCTCAGCGGGTTCGGCCAGTGCCCGCACTCGGGCGATCAGCACGTCCTCGTAGTGGGAACGGTCGAAAACGCCGATCTGCCCAGGAGTTGGCAGTGCCCGACGGATCCGCCAGAGGAAGTCGTGGCTCAGTTCCTCTGCTGTCGGAGCTTTGAACGAGGTGATGTGCACGCCCTGTGGGTCAACCAACCCCACGGTGTGACGCACGACCCCACCCTTGCCGGAGGTGTCCATGCCCTGCAGCACCAGCAGGATGCTGCGACTCCCACCGACACGTCCCTCGGCGAACAGACGCTCCTGCAACTCGGCCAGGTCTTCGCCCAACTCGGCAAGTTCCGCCTTGCCCTCGTCTTTGTCGAGGTCGACGCCGGGCGTGGCGTCGGTCTCCCACTCAGTCAGATCAACGGACCCGACGGGGACCCGCAGCGGTTGACCGTCACGCTTGCTCTTGGAGTCGCTCACCCACCCATCATGGCGCAGACCACTGGCTCCTAGTCGCAGTCGGGTGCGCCGCGATCCGTTGCGGCCAGCTCGTCCTTGACCACAGCGAAGGCCACCGAGGAGTTGTAGCCCTTGCGTGCGAGCATCCCCACCAGTCGACGGGTCGCCACGGTGTCATCGACGCGGCCCAGGCTCGGGTTGCGCAACTTCTTGCGGACCAGGAGCCGTGCGGCCTGTTCCTCATCCTCGGGTTCGATCTCGTCCAGCGCCTCGCGAGCGACCTCCTCGTCGATCCCTTTGCGCCGCAGCTCCTGGGCGAGGGCGCGGCGGGCCAGGCCCTTGCCGGGCTGCCTGCTAGCGATCCAGGCCCGGGCGAAGGCTTCGTCATCGATGAGGCCGACCTCTTCGAAACGATCCAAGAGTGCCGTGGCCAACTCGACGGGGACATCCTTGGCGTCAAGCTTCTTGGCCAGCTCACTGCGGGACCGGGCCTGACCGGTCAACTGATCCAAGAGGATCTTGCGGGCGACGGCTTCGTGATCGGCCTCCGGCTCGTCCGGGGTCCGCGGCGCTGAGGTGCGCTCCCCCCGACGGGTCCAGGCATCGACACCGACCGAGACATCCCCGCTCCACGCGTCACTGGTCATCGCACTACACCTTCCTGTCGATCCGCTCGTCGACCGCCACGTCAGGGTCAAAACCCAAGCACGGGCTTGACCACCGGGGTCGAGTCGGTGGTCAAGCCCGTACGCATAGGTGGTCGAACCGGTCGCGACCTAGAAGTCGTCGACACCGATCGGCTCATCGGAGAGATCCGACTCCGCGTCGACCTGGGGTCCGACCCCGAGCTTCTCGAGGATCCGCTTCTCCAGCTCGTTGGCCAGATCCGGGTTGTCCTTGAGGAAGTTGCGTGAATTCTCCTTGCCCTGCCCGAGCTGGTCACCCTCGTAGGTGTACCAAGCGCCGGACTTGCGCACGAGTCCAGCCTCGACGCCCACGTCGATCAGGCCACCCTCACGACTGATGCCCTTGCCGTACATGATGTCGAACTCGGCCTGCTTGAACGGGGGTGCGACCTTGTTCTTCACGACCTTGCAGCGGGTCCGGTTGCCGACCATGTCGGTGCCGTCCTTGAGCGTCTCGATGCGGCGTACGTCGAGTCGGACCGAGGAGTAGAACTTCAGCGCCCGACCACCGGTGGTGGTTTCCGGGGAGCCGAACATGACGCCGATCTTCTCGCGCAACTGGTTGATGAAGATGGCTGTCGTGTTCGAGTTGTTCAACGCACCGGTCATCTTGCGCAGGGCCTGGCTCATCAACCGGGCCTGCAGACCGACGTGGCTGTCACCCATCTCGCCCTCGATCTCAGCGCGCGGCACGAGCGCCGCCACGGAGTCGATCACGATGAGGGACAGGGCACCGGAGCGGATCAGCATGTCGGCGATCTCCAGCGCCTGCTCACCGGAGTCCGGCTGAGAGACCAGCAGAGCGTCGGTGTCGACACCGAGCGCCTTGGCGTAGTCCGGGTCGAGCGCGTGTTCAGCGTCGATGAAGGC
>CBDTZB010000383.1:0-3399 GCA_965364795.1 uncultured Nocardioides sp. | reverse complement strand
TGTCGGAGCGGATCACGGAGATCGCGGCGAGCACGAAGATCCACAGGATCGCCAGATAGGCGATCTTGATGAGGAAGAGGGTCAGCTCAGACACCGGAGTCACCCTGCTCTTCGTCGGAAACGATGTGGACGGTCAGGGTGGTGGCGCCGATCCTGACCGATTTCCCGTCACCCAGAGTGGCCCGGGGGACCTTGCGACCCTCGACGAGCATGCCGTTCGTGGAGCCCATGTCGTGCACCTCGATGAGTGGGTCACCGCCGCCGCGGGCGGCGGTGACGATGAACTCGATATGGCGACGACTGACCCCCGGGTCGTTGATCCGCAGATCCGCGTCGGTGCCACGACCCACGACGAGACGGGGCGGTTCCAGGGGATAGTCGGTGCCGTTGACCTCCAAGATGGCGCGGGTACTGCCCCCCTGCGTGTGGGTGCTGTTGCCGGTCACTTGGGCCAGGGCCTGGCTGCGGATCCGGAACCGCCCGGTGGTGAGGTCCTGGGCGGACTCGAAGTTGATCTTGATCGGGCCGGGGAATACGTAGCCCTGCTGGTCGGCGTGGCGCTCCAACTGGTCGGCCAGGTCTTGGGCCATTGCGGAGTCGTACGGCGAGAGCCGGTCCAGGTCGGTGCCGGACAACTCGACGTGGAAGTCGTTGGGCACCAGACGGCGGTCCCTGCTGAGGATCTGGGCGTTGTTGTCGCATTCACGCTGCAGGGCGGCGGCGATCTCGACGGGCTGCACGGCGCTGCGGAAGGCGCGTGCGAAGACTCCGGAAATCATGGACTCGAGGCGTTGTTCGAACTTCTGTAAGCCACTCATAGGGCACGCCTCCTTCACGGGGGCCGGGGATGGGAGCTCGGGACAGCGGGTCGACTCGACGCCGACTTGGCGCCGATCGTATCGGGCAGAGCGGTAGGCGTGGGGACTGCGAGGCACTGGGGCTTCGGTAATTGCCCAGGAATCGTCTGAGACGGGTCCTGTTTTGGTTCTCTGCGGGCCCCTGGGATAAGTTGCACCGGTCACTTTGCGCGAGTGGCGGAACGGCAGACGCGCTGGCTTCAGGTGCCAGTGTCCGAAAGGGCGTGGGGGTTCAAATCCCCCCTCGCGCACGTTAGGGGTTTCACTTAAGAAGCCCCGCATGTTTCACAGAACCCGGCCCGGAGAAATCTGGGCCGGGTTCTTGCGTACACCGGTAGGCCTCCCGGGTCAGCGGGCCCAGAAACTGGCTGAGCGTCGCTCCCGTGGTCGGGTCGCGGCGCTCAAGGTCGGTGCTGGTGGGGCTTCTGGGCAGGTTGACGCTCCGGGTGGTGCTGACGCATGTGCGATGAAAGTGACAGTCGGGGAGCGGCTGGCGTGTCGCTAGTGGTCGGCTCGACTGATCGGTAGGCGATGGGTGGCGTCTTGGCCCGGTTTCTTGCGTATGAACTTGGGCGGCTCGGTATCCATGTCGATCAGGGCGAGCCAGTCCTGGCTTTACCAGTCGGAGGGGCCGAGGATCTCTTGGTGTGTCCTGGGTCTGACCGGAGTCTACGGACACGCCGGGGCGGTGAAAGGGGTGTCACATCCGAAAAATCACCCGCGCACATAAGCGGGGGAAAGACGCGCCTCGCGGGCTTTTGTGGATTGACTACGCGGCACCGAGGATACGCAGCGCCGCCTGTGCGTCGGTCCGCGCAACTCGATCGAGCAGAAGCCAGCCAGGGTGGTTGTCTGGTAGCGCGCCGACCAGCGTGTGGATGCGTTTTCGGTCAGACCCAGCGAGGTGTTCGGTCTCGGCGAACGGGTCCTCGATACATGCCAATAGTGCGGCGGCGTCGAACAGGTGCCTGTCCCGGTCGCGCGAGTCGGTCAGGTAGGCCGCGGCCTTTAAGATCACCGCTGCGAACGGGCGCGGTACGGAGATAGTCGTCGGTCTGTCAGGACGGATGTCGAGCACCGCGTTGATGGTGCGTTTTAGGGCTTGCGTCCCACCGTCAATGGGCACCATGTCGCGGCCGCGCATCTGCTCGACGACGATGGGTGCCGGGTGATCAGCGGCGAGGACGTCGACTTGGTGTTCTTCTTCCTTTCGGTGGTGCTGATGCTCCTGCGCTTGCTGCTCATCGTCGTGTTGAGAATTGCCTTCTTCGCCATCTGCTTGGTTGCCGCCGATGTCGACGACCTGGCCGTGGCGCACCCAGCGGTGGGCGGTGTTGTCGCGGGGATCGATTCTTCTCTGGAGTTTGTAGCCCAAGGTGTCGAGCGCAGTGGCGGCCCTTGCTGGCACGCCGCGTGCTGTCTCGACGTGCAGCACGATGTCTACGTCATTGGTTGGCCGCACGACACCGAGACCATGGTGCACGGTGTGCAACTGGGTCATTAGCCCGCCTACAAGGGTCCCCTGATCTGAGGTCAGCACGTCGGCGATTTCGGCGACGTTGGGCCACGGGTGTGGCCAGCCGCCCGCAGCGGCGTTGACGCGAATTGTCGGGCGCGTGTGGGACCGGTCAGTCATCGCCGCGGAACCTGTCGAGGGCATCGTCCAGAACCCTCATTGCGACCCCGCGCTCGCGGGGATCCTCGCTGGTCGCGGAGTCCAGGGCAGTAAGAACGTCGCCGACCATCAGAGCGATGACGAGCTCTAGGGTGACACCTCTCTCGTGGCTCATGTCTTCGGTCTTGACGGCGCGCAAGACGAAGTCGCCGCGAGCGTTTGAGCGGAGCCCATAGCTCCGCACAAGGTGGTTCTCGTCGCGGGCCTCGACGTACCAGTCGGTCTCAACGTGGTGATCTCGACCGACCAGTCCGGGCAGCGCACGACGTTCGACTGTGCTTGAGTCACCGGCGATCCGACCTGCAGCGGACTGGTGTCCGTTGAACCGGCCCACCACGGCGCGGTTCCGGGTAGAGGCAACGAGGTCATCGCTGCCGATTGATCGCAGTCGAGAGCGGAGCCGGGAAACCTGGCCCTGCCCGAGCCAGTCGGCGTCTAGACCGGAGAGGAGAGCGATTGCCGCCCAGGAGGTGCGCTCGGACCAGCCCCGTGTGTGCCTGCCCTGACGGGCAGTCCGCATCGCCCGAACCGAAGCGCCGTCAAGGAGGCCACGCGCTAGGTAGCGCACTTCGCCGCGCCGGCCGAGATGCTGCACCTGCTTTTCGGATACGCCGAGGAGCTGCGCGGCCTCACGCACGGACAGCGCGTCCTCCACTGAGATCTCCATGCAGATAGTGTGCCATTTCACCGACTATCTGTATATCTGTCGTGGGAGCAGCCTAGAGAACAATCGTGTCCGGCAGCGGATCGAGGCTGAGTTCCTCTTAGTGATACGGGTGAGAATGGTCCCGATGAGCTCGCTCAGGACCCTCTGTGTCGTGTCGTGTCGTGACGGGCGGTTTATGTCGAAAACTTGACCTGGCCGGG
>CBDTZB010000382.1:0-3404 GCA_965364795.1 uncultured Nocardioides sp. | reverse complement strand
CTCCACGATCCCGATCGTCATCATCGTCCTGCTGTTCCAGCGCAAGATCGTCGCCGGACTGACCTCCGGCGCAGTGAAGGGTTGATCCGATGGCTGCCATCACCATGAAGAACATCGTCAAGCGCTACGGCGACGGCTTCCCGGCCGTCAACGACGTGAGCATCGAGGTCGCCGACGGCGAGTTCATCATCCTCGTCGGGCCCTCAGGCTGCGGAAAGTCGACGCTGCTGCGGATGATCGTCGGTCTTGAGGACATCACCGAGGGCGACATGCTCATCGGGGACAAGCGGGTCAACGACCTCGCACCGCGTGAACGCAACCTCGCCATGGTGTTCCAGAACTACGCGCTCTACCCCCACCTGACGGTCTACGAGAACATCGCCTTCCCGCTTCGCTTGGCCAAGACCGACGAGGCCACCATCGATGAGAAGGTGCGGGCGGCCTCGGCCACGCTCGAGCTCGACGAGCACCTCGACCGCAAGCCGGCCAACCTTTCCGGCGGTCAGCGCCAGCGCGTCGCGATGGGCCGCGCGATTGTTCGCGACGCCGACGCGTTCCTCTTCGACGAGCCGTTGTCGAACCTCGACGCCAAACTGCGCGGCCAGATGCGCAGCGAAATTGCCCGCTTGCAGAAGCAACTGGGCATCACGACCGTCTACGTCACCCATGACCAGACCGAGGCCATGACCCTCGGCGACCGGGTCGCCGTACTCAAGCGCGGCTTGCTGCAGCAGCTCGCCACTCCCCGCGAGCTCTACGGCAACCCGGGCAACCTCTTTGTCGCCGGCTTCATCGGCTCCCCCCCGATGAACTTCCTCCCCGCCAAGGTGACCGGAGACCAGGTCGAGCTGCCGTTCGGGACCGTCACCATCCCCGCTGAGAAAGCCGAGCGGGTCCAGGACAAGGGACTGCTCATCGCTGGCATCCGGCCCGAGCACTTCGAGGACGCCTCGGTCGTGTCGACGCAGCGGGACACCGCCGGGTCGACCTTCACCGCGACCGTGGAGGTCGTCGAGTGGCTCGGCAACGAGGCCTACGCCTACATCCCCTTCGAGGCTCCGCCCGAGGTCCACAAGCAGCTCCAGGAACTCGAGCGCGACCTCGACGGCGAGTCGGTGCGCACCCAACTCGTCGTCGGTCTCGACGGAGCGACCACGATCGCCGAGGGCCAGGAGGCCGAGATCTGGGTCGACTCCTCCAAGATGCACCTCTTTGACCCGGCCACCGGGGAGAACCTCACCGTCGATCTGGACAACGCTGGGGAGATCCCGGCCGCGGCGCGCAAGGCTTAAGGAGTCTCGCGACCCTTCCGCGGACTGCGTCGGAACCATCGATCCTCAGCGCTGCCCGCAGGCGGACGTCGTACCACCTTGACGTCACCGAACAGCGCCATGCCCTTGACACGGACCGTCGGAGAGACATCGGTGAAGTTAGCTTCCGCGCGATCCCGACCGTGCCCGAAGTCGCCGAGCACAGCCGTTCCGTCGACGATGACCCGAGTGTGTTCATTGACGATGATGTCGATGTCGCCGAAGATCGCATTCGCGGTGATCTCTACCTCCGCCGCCGCGAGGGTGGCCTGTCGCAGATCGAGGACCACGTCGCCCAGCAGAGCGAAGGCCATGTGCTGCCGGCCGAGATGCCAGACACCTCGCCGTTTCTGACTGCCCAGGATGGCGATGCTCCGGTCGTCCGCGCCTGTTCGTTGCTCAACGGCCGGGGTCGGGCCGACCGTTACGGGGACGCGCGCCCCTCGCGGGAGATCGATCTCAGCGCCCGGGAGGTCAGCCACAATGGGCAACAGGTCGCCGTACACCTTGGCCGAGTAGGCCGCGTCGAGTCGCTCGTCCAGCTCAGCGAAGTCGATACGTCCCTCGCCTGCAGCCTCGCGCAGCACCTCGGCCACCTGCTCACGGTCGGCATCAGAGATTCGCAACGACGGGTCAGGCCGCTCAACGTCACCGGTCATGCTGAGCAATCTACGTCGTGGCCACCGGCGCCTGAGAGAGTTACTTCGAGTCTCGAGGCGACTTGAGGCAAGATCGCGGGATGTCTGCCTACTGGATCAGCACCTACAACGAGATACTTGATCGCCAAAAGATGGCCGCCTACGCCGAGATAGCCGGTCCGGTTCTGATCGAGGCTGGAGGCACCTTCCTGGCGCGTGATCACGCGGCCCTGACCTACGAAGACGCCAGAGAAGGTCGGGTCGTCCTCATTCGCTTCGACTCGGTCGCGCAGGCACAGACCGCGCACGACAGCGAGGCCTACCAGGAAGCGCTCGCTGCGCTCGACGGCGGCGCACGACGCGAGATCCGGATCGTTCCCGGCGTCGACTGAACAACCTGCGAATGCGGACTCGGAATCTGGTTCCTTCGGCGCCATCAGCGGCTTAGGGTTCAAACATTCGGGCGGAACCCCGCCCCTCCTCGTGGGAGTGATCCGATGGTTCGCCTGAGCATCGTGCTGGCACCGCTGCTGTTCGCCTTGTTCGTCTACAGCGTCATCACCGTGGTGATGACGCGCGAGGAGGACTGCCGGCTCCTGCCCAAGTGGGGATGGTTGTTGGTTGTTCTACTGTTCCCCTTCATCGGATCCGTGATGTGGATCGGGTTGGGGCGCCAAGGCGCGCCGCGACCGCGCGCTCATGAGAGATCGGCCCCCGCCTACCCGGAGTACGACCGGCTGGGTCGCCAGGCAGCAACCAACCCCGACGATGACGACGCCTTTCTTAAGCAGGTCAGAGAACGGGCAGAGGCCCAGCGCAGGACGGAGCGTGAGGCACGCCTGCAGCGCCAGCGAGACATTGAAGCGGCATCCACCAAGCGCAAGTTGGACCCCGATAACCCGGAGCCTGCACCTGACTGATCTGGCCGACGGCGTACTCTCAGCGATTGTGAATGCTGCTGCCGGACCCGAGTTCCGTTACTCCGACCTCCTGCCCCTCGGGCCGGACGAGACGCCGTACCGCCTGATCACCACCGAAGGCGTGTCGACCTTCGAAGCCGATGGCGAAACTTTTCTGCGCGTCGACTCCGAAGCGATCAGGCGGCTGACCTCGGAGGCGATGCACGACATCGCTCACTTCCTGCGTCCGGCCCACCTGGCTCAACTGCGCAAGATCATCGATGACCCCGAGGCCTCGGGCAACGACCGGTTCGTCGCCCTGGACCTGTTGAAGAACGTCAACATCTCTGCGGGCGGTGTCCTCCCCATGTGCCAGGACACCGGCACCGCCATCGTGATGGGCAAGAAGTCCGAGGGCGTGCTGACCGGCGCCGACGACGGTGAAGCCATCAGCGAAGGCGTGTACGACGCCTACACCAAACTCAACCTTCGCTACTCCCAGCTCGCACCCCTGACGATGTGGGAGGAGAAGAACACCGGCACCAACCTGCCGGCCC
>CBDTZB010000381.1:0-3416 GCA_965364795.1 uncultured Nocardioides sp. | reverse complement strand
CCGGCGCGCATGTTCGCCTGAAGGGATCGTTGACCCTCAGGCCTGTCTCCGGGTCCTTCGGCGACCCAGTGTGACCAGGCCCGCAACGACCGTTGCAACGGCGACAGCGACGACGGCAACGACCGTGGGCCACCATGTGCTGTCCGACGCGTCTGGGGTCGGAGAACCTGCTGGGCCGACGGTCCGACTCGCCTCGGCAGGAGGGTTGCCGACCGCCGCCACCTGGGTCGACACCAACTTCGCGTCGGCGCGCATCGCAGCGCTTTGCAAGGCCGCTCGGTCGCCGAAGCCAATGCCAAGGTCGGCAACCAGGACGTCGATCAGGACCCCGGTGTCGTACCCCGACGCCTCCGCCGTAGTGGGAGTTCGGTCATTGACTGTGCGGAAGGCGTCCGTGAAGTCCCCCAACAGTTCTGAGCGCGTCGTCCGATCGGCCGCGGTGAGCGTCACCGAGGGCCCGACCGGATCGGTCGCCGCCGGCCCGCTTGCGGCACGGACCGAGACGACGAGACCATCTGGGTTCGCCGATCGCCACGCGTTCAGGTCGGGTTGCAGCGCCCCGTCGAGGATCACCACGATGTCGGCGTCCACGGCGGGAATCGACCCGGATTCGGTGATGTCGACATCGATCCCGCCCAGGTGGTCGCCTGCATCGCTGCCGGGCGCATGGCTGACATCTGGGGAGAGGTCGACGGCCAGACGGAATCCGGCGAGGCTGTCATCTAGAGGCGGGGTGCCTGACGCGTCGGAGGTGATCAGCGTGACTTGGAATCCGTGGGCTGTCGCCGGGCCGGCCGACAAGACCTGGACCAGAACCGTGGCCAGCGCGGCGAGCACCGCCAGCGACGACCGTGCAGCGAGGCTGGTCCATGGTCTCTGGCGGCTCGAGGCTCCTGTTTGTGACGTGGGCCTTCTCCCCTTGCGCCGCTTCATGAGATCACGGGCTGGGTGACCGACCCGTCAGGCTCTGTCCCCGGCTCCGGCTCCGCCGTCGATCGTCCAAGAAGAAAGAACGACACGAGGCCACCGATTATGGCGAGGAGGCTGACCCAGATGTTGATGCGAATGCCGAGTACGAGCGATGCCGGATCTGAACGGAGTGCTTCCACCCAGAGCCGGCCCGTCCCGTATCCGAGGACGTAGAGCGCGAAGAGTTGACCGCTGCGCAGCCGGTATCGACGTGACAGTCCGATCAGAAGGAGTGCCAGTCCGACGTTCCACAGACCCTCGTAGAGAAACGTCGGATGGAACGTCGCTTGGTTCGGATAGTCGACCGGGCGGTTTTCAGGCGCGATCCGCAAGGCCCAGGGAAGGTCCGAGGGTCGGCCGAATACTTCCTGGTTGAACCAGTTGCCCAGTCTCCCGAGCGCCTGGGCCACCGGTATCGCGGGCGCGACGACATCCAGCATCTGCCGAATCGGTAGGTTCCGTCGGCGGGCGACGAGTACCCCGACGGCCACTCCTCCGGCTATGCCGCCAGGGATTCCGAGTCCGCCGTTCCAGATCGCCAGAGCTGCCGGCCAGTCGTCGCGGTAGGTCTTCCAGTCGGTAGCCACGTGGTAGAGGCGAGCCCCCAGGACCCCAGCCGGCACCGCCCAGATCGCAATCGCGCTGATGTCATCCGGGTCGCCACCACGGCGAGCCCATCGGTGACTGGCTATCACGACCGCGGCGATCACGCCTCCAGCGATCATCAGGCCGTACATCCGCAGCTGGAGGGGTCCGAGCTGAAGCGCCCGGAACGAAGGGCTGGGGATCACTGCGTACATAACGGTCTCAGACTCCGTGTGGTAGATCCCGGTGTCCTCCAACGCGTGAGGTACACGGTCGTTCGGGAGGCCGTTGGTTCCATGGCCACGGCTGATACTACTTGGCGTAGTACTTTACTCGGACGCGGCTCGTGCCACCAGGGTCCCCAGGTCGTTGACCAGGGGGCACTGTGGTTGACTGGACCGCGGTCAACGAACCTGAGGAGGATCCTTTGTCCACGTCGCGCCGACCAATGGGAGCCCTCGAGGCTGCGGTGCTCGAACAAGTGTGGGCAGGGTCAGGAGGCGTCACCCCGAGGGAGGTCCTCGACGCCCTCCCCGATGATCTGGCCTACACCACGGTTATGACCATCCTCAATCGCCTCTGCACGAAGGGCATTCTTGAGCGGGATCCGGAGCGCGAAGGGCGCGCCTACCGATACCGGCCCGTGTTCACCGAAGCCGAGCTGGTTGCCTCTCGGATGAGTGATGCTCTCGACGTGGCGAGCGATCGCGTCGCCAGCCTCAGCCGCTTTGTCGAAGACCTTTCGAGTGACGACGAAGCCCTGCTGCGAGATGTGCTCGAGCGGGAGACCTGAGCATGGCGGTCGCCGGCTTCGCAACCCCGTTGGCCTTGGCGGCAGTGATCGCATGCGCAGCCGGGTTGTTCCAGTCCAGGCTGCGACCCCAGGTGGCGGCGCGCACCCTTGCCGTGACATCCGTCGCTGTCGCAGGCACGGCGCTGATGACGCTCCTCACCCTGTCGATGGGGGCCCTGGCCGAGTCCGAGGTCATCGACCAGTGGTCCTATTGGTGTCCTCCTTTGAGCCTGGCCGACGACCACGTACCTGGCTGGCTCGGCCTCGCGGCCGGTGTCCTGTTGGCGCCAATGTTGGTTCGGGTCACCCTTGTTCTCCATCGTGTGCACCGGGTCCGTTGTCTGCTCCCTAGTTGTGACGGTGGGGTCCTGGTCATCGAGAGTCCTCGGCCCACCGCCTACGCGATCCCGGGCCGTCGGGGTGGTGTCGTCGTGTCGAGAGGAATGCTCGATGCCTTGAAGCCCGCCGAACAGAACGTCCTGTGGGCACACGAGCGCTCGCATCTGGTGCACCGCCATGACCGGTATCTGTTGGCTGGAGACCTGTCAGCAGCCATGGTGCCGCCCCTGCGTCGTCTGGCGGATCAGGTCCGCTACGCCACCGAGCGCTGGGCCGACGAGGACGCCGCCACTCGCGTCGATGGCGACCGGAGCCTCGTGGCTCGCGCCATCGCCCGGGCCGCCCTGGCAACGGTAGATCACAACCGATCAGCGATGGCTCTAGCAGAGATGGGCGTGGGCGAACGCGTGCAAGCCCTCGTTTCCACCGATCGGACCAATGTGGGGGCGTTCACCGGACCGGCGTTTGCCGTGCTCGCGGTCGCATCGATCCTCGCAGGGTCTGGCGTCCAGGTCCACCACCTTCTGAGCCTCCTCGCCCACCTCTGCGGAGGCGGCTGAACCTCAGAGTTGGTTATCCACTACAGAATGTAGGAGTATCTGCTCGGAGGTCCGATGAGCGGATACGGGTTGGCGTGGAGTCTTCTCATCGCCGCTGCGGTAACGGCGGGAGGGATCTTCGCCCTATCACCCCAGTCGGATCGACCCGGCGCACTCGTTGACCGCATGCT
>CBDTZB010000380.1:0-3418 GCA_965364795.1 uncultured Nocardioides sp. | reverse complement strand
TGCGCCTACCGCATCCGGGCGCTGCGGGAGAGCGGCGTCATCCGAGGCACCCACGCGGACCTCGATCTCGAGGCCCTGGGCTTCCCGCTTCAGGCGATCATCAAGGTGCGTCTCGGAAGTCACGACCGTGAGCGCGTCAGCAGGCTCTACGAAGGTGTGGTCGCAGCGCCGGGGGTGATCCGGGCCTATCACGTGGCCGGGTCCGACGACTTCCACCTCCACGTGGCCGCCGAGAACGCTCAGGCCCTGCGCGACCTTGTCCTCAACCACGTCACCAACCACCAGGTGGTGCGGGGAACCGAAACGCAGTTGGTCTTCGAACTCCGATCCGGCGCCGGCGTCCTGTCGGGGACCTAGACGCTTGGGATCGACCACGGCTCGGATCCATGGTGCGACATGACCCCAATGGTGCAGTGAGAATCCCTAGGATGCCGTCATGAAGTTGCTCAGTCCTCTGGACCAGATGTTCCTGCGCATGGAGTCGGCTCGCACGCCCATGCACATCGGCGCGATCGCCATCTTCAAGTTGCCCGAGGGTGCTGGGCCCGACTTCGTCCGCAACATGCACCAGGCATTCTCCGAACTCGCGTTCTTGCCCTTCCCCTACGACAGCGTCTTGTCGAGCCTCCCGCTGGCCGACGCCGTTGCCTGGAAGCAGGTCCAGCCTGACCCCGAGCACCACGTTCGATTGTTGGCGCTGCCTACCCCGGGAGGCGAGATCGAACTGGGTCAACTCGTCGAGCGTTTGCACTCGCGGCCGCTGGACCTGTCGAAACCGCTGTGGGAGGCCTACCTCATCGAGGGACTGGCCGATCGACGATTCGCGTTTTACTTCAAGGCCCATCACTGTGCGACCGACGGAGTGGGGGCGGTAGAGACGATCAAGGCCTGGTTGAGCACCGACCCCGAGGCCCAGCCGATGGTGGGGCTCGAAGATCCCGACGACGGGAAGTCGTCGGTTCTCGAAAAGCTGTTGATCATCCCGCGGCGCGCATCGTCCGGATTGGTTGCGACCGTGGAGGTGTTGGCCAAGGTCGTCGACATGACCACCGGCGCCCACAGCATGGTGCGGGCCGCTCTGAAGACCCCCAAGTCGATCTTCAACCAGCGCCTGACGCCCCATCGCCGGGTCGCCTTCCAGGCGCTGCCGCTGGCGACTCTGAAGAGCGTCGCCAAGGCCACCGATTCCACCGTCAACGATGTGGTGTTGTGCGCCTTGGGCGCGTCCGTGCGTCGCTACCTCATCGAGCAGGACGCTCTCCCCGAGAACAGCTTGAACGCCTCCGTGCCGGTGGGTTTCGAACGCGACGAGCAGACCATCAACGCCGCGTCTGGCTTCGTTGTCAGCCTCGGTACGGCGACCGAGGATCCCCTCGAACGGCTGCGCCAGATCGGTGCTGGCACCGCGCGGGGCAAGATCGACATCGACAAACTGAGCAAGGGCGCCGCGGAGTACTTCACGCTGATCGGACTGCTTCCACTTGCCCTCGCCCAGAAGACCGGGGCCCTGCAGAAACTGCCGCCCGTCTTCAACTTCACGGTCTCCAACATGGTGCTCTCCAAGGAGCCCCTCTATCTGCTCGGCGCCCGCCTCGAGACCTTGGCGCCGCTGTCGTTCCTCGTCGACGGCTACGGCCTCAACGTCACGCTCATTGGCTACACCGACCAGGTCACCCTCGGCTTCGTAGGCTGCCGAGACACGATCCCGCACCTCCAGCGCCTCGCGGTGTACACCAGAGAAGCTCTCGAAGAGTTGGCGGCTCTGGTCCGCTAGCACGAACCTGCTGTAGCGCTGACACTTAGGAACCTCTCTCAGCGCTCTGGTGCGACCACCGCTGAACCGGTCGCGGAGACCATCGGTGTGCTCGGCGAGCCGGGGACGGTGAGGGGCAGGTCCAGGGGGGCTCGCAGTTGCACCAAGACCGAGTTGTCGGACGCGTCCACACGCACCGTGTAGGACAAGCCCGGGTACCGCTGGTAGGCACCGACCTGGGTCAGATAGTCGCGGACTGCTGCGCGGGCCACGCCTGCCGTGAGCTCCAGAGAGCCAGCACCGACGCCACCTGAGTAGACGTCCTCTCCGGTGGCACCCAGGTCCGCACCACGCAGAGCAGCCCCATCGGCGAGGGTGTTCAAACCTTGTCGTTGGAGGTACGCCGCGGAAGCGTCGATCACCACCGCGATTGCCAGCGCGAGGACGAAGGCGAACCCGATGATCAGCACGCTCACCGAGCCCTGCTCATCCCTAGGCCGAGCCGGTTTCGCCGTCATGGGGCGATCTCCTGGTACTGCCCGATCGGGACGGTGTGGCTGGCGTCGAGCGCGAAGCTGGGTTTGCTCCCGCCCAGGATCTGCGGCATCAGGGGCAGCTCGACGCGGGAGTCGATGCGGACAGTGATCACCGACGTACCGCTGTGGCAGTTGCGGGGCAGCGGGGTGCAACTGATCCGCACCGTGAGCGGCGCGCCCTCCAGACCCTGATCGGCTAAGGCCCTGCGAGCCACGTCGCGGGCCCGGGCCTCGCCTATCGCATCGGTCGGAGACAGCGCGTAGGCACGAGCCGCGGACCTGGCGGCGGCGCTCGTGCTGAAAGCACCGCGCTGGACCTCAAACACCGAGATCACGATCCACACCATCGGGATCAGCAGCAGGATCCCGACCCAGATGAACTCCACGACCGCGTTCCCCGTCTCGTCTGTGCAGGTCCGGTTCGGGGATGTCATGAGGGTGCTTCCTCCACAGCGCTCCCCCGCACCTCCACCGCGATGCCCGGGCCACCCAGACCAAGAGCCGGAACTATGGCGCGCACGACAACCTCCACCCCCGGCGCTCCACCGACCGAGGTGTGGCGTACCGACACGTCCTGGGCGAACCTGCCAGCAATTGCTTCGTCGATCTGCCTGCGCGTCAGAGCAGCGCCGTCGGCTGGACCGCGGTCGGAGGTAGCGGCGTACCGGGCACCTTCGGACGCGGCGGCTGCCATCGTGTTGCGGACCAACAAGACCAGTCCGAGTTGCAGGATACCGAGGAACATCGGGAGCAGGACCAGCAGCACGAGCACGTAGTCGACCACCGCGGAGCCCTGCTCGGACCGCTTGGTGACTGGCACTACCTGACCGAGTTGAGGGCGGCTCGCAGCATCTCTCCGAGTTGGTCACTGGCCACGGTGCCAATCACGCCCACCAGACCCGCAGACATGACCGTGATCATCACCCACCCGGGGACGTCGCCGCGTTCGTTTCGGTGTTCGCTCGCGCCCCCGATCAGGAGGCCGAGGTAGAGCCTGACAGTCAATCGCAACGAAGCAGTGTGCAGTTTTCCCATGATGGTGCCTTTCCGAGAGGGATGGATGGAGAACTAGGGGGCGACGAGGGAAAGCCCCACGACGCCAGGCCAAAAAGCGAACAGAACGGTGATC
>CBDTZB010000379.1:0-3427 GCA_965364795.1 uncultured Nocardioides sp. | reverse complement strand
CGTCGGGGTTGGTCTCCTTGCGGACCAGGATGACGTCGTCTCCCTGAGCGGACCAGGCGACGGCGGTGTCGGAGTCCAGGGCGACACGACCGACGGCCGCGCCGGGGGAGGCGTTCATGCCGGTGGTGAGCACTTCGCGCTCGGCGTCGGTGTCGAAGCGGGGGAACATCAGCTGCGCCAGCTGGGCGCCGGTCACCCGTTGTAGGGCTTCGTCGATGCCGATGAGGCCGTCGTCAACCATGTGGGCGGCGATCCTGAACGCCGCCTCGGGAGTTCGCTTGCCGACTCGGGTCTGCAGCATCCACAGGTTCCCGAGCTCGATGGTGAACTCGATGTCGCACATGTCGCGGTAGTGGCGCTCGAGCTTCGCCATCATCGTCAAGAGTTGTTTATGCGACGCGGGATCGATCTGCTCGAGGTCGGCCAGGGACACGGTGTTGCGGATGCCGGCGACCACGTCCTCGCCCTGGGCGTTCTGGAGGTAGTCGCCGTACACGCCCTGGGCGCCGCTGGCTGGGTCGCGGGTGAAGCAGACTCCGGAGCCTGAGGTGGGTCCGCGGTTGCCGAACACCATGGCCTGGATGTTGACCGCGGTGCCTAGGTCGTCGGGGATCTGCTCCTGGCGGCGGTAGAGGGCGGCGCGTTCGGTGTTCCAGGAGGCGAAGACCGCGGTGATGGCCAGATCGAGTTGTTCGCGCGGGTCCTGCGGGAAGGGCCGGCCAGCGTGTTCCTCGATCAGGGCTTCGAAGGTCCGGACCAGCCCCGTCATATCGTCGGCGGTGAGGTCCACGTCATCGGTGACGTCCCGCTCAGCCTTGAGGGCGTCGAGGGCGTCGCTGAAGATCTCGGAGTTCACCCCGAAGACGGTGCTGCCGAACATCTGCAACAGGCGGCGATAGGAGTCGTACGCCGACCGCGGGTCTTCGATCTGCCGGCCCAGGCCCTCGACCGATGCGTCGTTGAGCCCGATGTTGAGGACGGTCTCCATCATCCCGGGCATGGAGAACTTGCCGCCCGAACGGACCGAGACCAGGAGCGGGTCCTCAGGATCGCCGAGCCGCCGACCCATCGTTTCCTCGAGGGAGGCGAGATGCTCGCTGACCTCATCGGAAAGCCCCTCCGGATCGGTGCCGGTCGCCAGATAGGCCCGACACGCGTTGGTGGTGATCGTGAACCCAGGAGGCACCGGAAGACCGAGTTTGGTCATCTCGGAGAGGTTGGCGCCCTTGCCTCCGAGGAGGTCGCGCTGGCTCATGCCGCCCTGGGTGAAGTTGTAGACGAAGGAACTCATCGCCCCAGGGTGCTGGAAAAGACGCAACCCCGCTAGGGAGGAAAGTCCCAAGACCGGAGGATCACAGCCGAGCGTCCGGTAGGGGAAGCGGGGGTGGTGCTGGGTGGGCCCTGTCGGACTCGAACCGACAACCAACGGATTAAAAGTCCGGAGCTCTGCCAATTGAGCTAAGGGCCCGGCGTACGGAAAGAACGATGGGAACTTCGGTGAGAAGGCCCGAGGAACAATCCAGACGGCGTAAAGCGTATCTGTGGGGGCACGGGTGCGCGCATTGAGGGGACTCCTCGTGCGCGGTACAGGCCGATGAGGGGAGATAAATCCGCAGCCGGTGCAGATTAATCTCCCCTCATCCCAGGCGGCCCGCCCGATCAGATGGCGTCAGGATCCAACTGGTTGAGACGTTCGGTCGAGGTCGAGGTCACCTGACGGGCCACGGCGTCGTTGCTCTGGAGCATCGTGGTGAATTCGCGGGGGGCGAAGACCAGGAGTTCCATCTCGGTCGCGGCGGTCACGGTCGCCGAGCGCGAACCGTGCTGGCCGATGACCGACATCTCGCCGAGGAGTTCTCCGGCTCCGACGCGCGCGATCTCTTCGCCTTTGCGGCTAACGATCGCCTCGCCGGAGATGACGACGTACGCCTCGTCCGGACGGCCACCTTCGGTGTGCAGCACGCGGGAGGCCGGCACGGTGACGCGGTCGCCGAGCGCGGCGATCTGTTCCAGTTCCTTGGTGCTGCACCCAGCGAAGATGGGGAGGGCGCTCAGGACACTCAACTTAGGGTCGCGATGCTTCACAGGGATGCCTTTCGGGAACGGTTCGGGGATACCTCCAGAGTGACATCTTGCGTGCGGTATCGGCCACTAAGCGATAGGCATCACGGCCGCAAGGGGGGAGACCCTGGTCACCCACCGCCTCGGTGCCCGGTCGAACGGGTGAAAGAGGGGCGTGTTGGGCGCACGATGGCCGGCAACCGCGTAGCCCAGAGGGGCGCCAAAACCCGCTCGGCAAGCCTGACGACCCAACTCGAAGGGGTGAACTTCGCTCCTCATACCGCTTGAAACCGGGGTTTTGACGACTTCTCAGAAAGATTTGTGCTCGAGAAGGGGCGTTCTCACCCACACGTTGCTACTGTTGGGCGCACAACAGATGCAAGTTCCAGCTGGTATGACGCCTGCGGAGTTTGTGATCCAACGGCGTTTTCGGTTTGTGGTTGCCAATCACGGGTCGGGACGACGTGTCACCGCATCTGGTGGTGGCCGCTGAAGTTGCGGTCAACGTTCCGATTACAGGAGTAACGAGTAACATGGCTCAAGGCACCGTGAAGTGGTTCAACGCCGAGAAGGGTTTCGGCTTCATTGCGCAGGAGGACGGCGGCGACGACGTTTTCGTGCACTACTCGGCGATTCAGTCGCAGGGCTACAAGTCCCTCGACGAGAACCAGAAGGTTGAGTTCGACGTCACCCAGGGACCCAAGGGTCCCCAGGCTGAGAACGTCCACGCCATCTGATTTGCCAGTTGGACTGATCCCAGTCCTTCTACTTCGGGGCCTCGTCGAAAGACGGGGCCTCGAAGTGTTTTTTGGGGTGGGTCATGGCCTCCAACTGGAGGTGGACTGGACCAACCCCGTCCGAATTGGAAAGTTCTGCGGCTTTTAGGTGTAGAGCGACCCCGGATGGGGGATGCTGACCTTGGCACCGGTTGATCGGCTCCTCTGGTCGAACCGCCAGCCCGTAGAATTCGGACAGGAAGTGCCCATAATGCGTGATGAGAGGTTTGCCATGAGGGGGAGTCACCAGATGCAGGACCAGTTCGACGTCACCCTTGAGGACAGCGACCTGCTCGGCGAGGTCGAGTTGACCACCAATCTCATCATCGCCGCGAGCGAATGCGACGGTCGGCTCAGCCCCGCGCAGATCGACCGCATCCTCGGCATCGCCTGAGGCGCCACCGCCCGATCAGCCTCGTCTGAGACCGATCAGCAGGTTGCGAACAACACCGGCCCGTTGCTGAGGTCGGAGAGGACGAAACTGTTCGCCGCTGGAGTCAGATCCATCGTGACGACCCGGCCATCAGCGGCCACCTCGTCGACGGTGAACCGGTCGGCGAAGTCGCCGCCTTGGCCCGGCGCTGGTCCCC
>CBDTZB010000378.1:0-3429 GCA_965364795.1 uncultured Nocardioides sp. | reverse complement strand
CCTCGGCATGCACGAGGCCGCCGCCCACATCGTGGGCGCCACGCACGAAGCCTTCAGACAGGTCTGGTCCGGCGAGAGTCTGCACAGCGTCAGCATCACCGGCGGCCTGCACCACGCGATGCCGGACAAGGCCAGCGGCTTCTGCATCTACAACGACGTCGCTGTCGGCATCCAGTCGCTGCTCGATCAGGGCGCCGAACGCGTTGCCTACATCGACGTCGACGCTCATCATGGGGACGGCGTCGAGAGGATCTTCTGGGACGACCCTCGCGTGCTGACGGTGTCGCTGCACGAGTCCGGGCAGTTCCTCTTCCCGGGCACCGGCCATGCCCACGACCTCGGTGGCATCTCCGCCCAAGGCAGCGCCGTCAACGTCGCCCTACCTCCGGGCACGAGCGACGCGGGCTGGTTGCGGGCCTATCACGCGGTGGTGCCTCCGATCGTGCGTGAGTTCGCACCGGAGATTCTGGTGACCCAGCACGGCTGCGACTCTCACGCCGACGACCCGTTGGCCCACCTGATGCTGACCGTGGACGGACACCGGGCGACGTACCTCGCGCTGCACGACCTCGCGCACGAGGTCGCCGGTGGACGCTGGGTGGCCACCGGTGGTGGTGGCTACTCCGTGGTCTCGGTCGTGCCCCGCTCCTGGACCCACCTGTTGGCGGTGGTCGCCGGTAACCCCCTGGAGCCCTACACCGACACCCCGATGGCTTGGCGCGAGTACGTCGCGAAGCGAGTCAGGAGCACGGCGCCGTTCCGGCTCACCGACGGTCGCAACCCGGCGTACCGTCCGTGGGAGGAGGGGTTTAACCCGGACAGTTGGCTGGACCGAGCCATCCACAGCACCCGGATGGAGGCTTTTCCGCTTCATGGGCTCGATCCCCACTTGTAGCCGGAATCAAGCGTTTTTGTCTCAAGGTCAAGACGCCACGCCGATGAATTTCAGTTTCATTGGTCAATCCCTTCCCCATCCGCCCCAATTGCCCCTATCCTCACGCATGAGTGCTCGTGCCATGACCGGTGAAGATGCCGGTGGCGGGCGCAACGGAAAGAAATGGTGCGCGCATGGCTGGCTTTGAGCCCGGTGACCTCTCTGAGGCTAAGTTCCTGACGATCGCTGAAGTAGCGGCGATGATGAGAGTGTCGAAGATGACCGTCTATCGACTGGTCCACAACGAGGAGTTGCCTGCGCTGCGCGTCGGCCGCTCCTTCCGCGTCCGCGAGGACGACGTGAATGACTACCTACGTAAGAGCTTCTACTCCGCCGGTTAGGTGTCAAGTCGGGTCACCGCGCGGCCGTGCACAGGCAATTCGAGCAGGGTCGCAGCGGTGTCCCGCTGGCTCGTATGGCGGACTTCACCCAGCGCGATGCACCGCCCGCTCCGGCACGCCGTTAGTCTGTGGGGGTCCCGGGTATCTCCGGGCCCTAATTCGTTGGAGAGGTACACCTCGTGGGTTCTGTCATCAAGAAGCGTCGTAAGCGTATGGCGAAGAAGAAGCACCGCAAGCTGCTGAAGAAGACGCGCGTGCAGCGTCGCAAGCTCGGCAAGTAACCGCACCGGGCTTCGGTCGATGTCCTCGCCAGCGTCGGGAAAATCTGTCCTGGTCACCGGGGTCTCTCGTGACCTGGGTAGGCGCTTCGCGCGCTCGTTGGCCCAACAGCCTGGCATCGCCAAGGTCATCGGAGTCGATGTCGTTCCACCTCGTGGGGACATCGGCGATGTGTCGTTCGTGCGCGCCGACATCCGTACGCCGGTCATCGCCAAGGTGCTGGCGAAGGAAGACATCGACACCGTCGTCCACATGAGCATCATCGCGACCCCCGGGAGCACCGGAGGTCGCAACACGATGAAAGAGCTCAACGTCATGGGCACCATGCAGTTGCTGGCCGCCTGTCAGAAGGCGTCGGGTGTCGAGCGACTGATCGTGAAGTCGACGACGACCGTCTACGGCGCGAGCAACCGGGACCCGGCGATGTTCACCGAGGACATGGAGCCCCGACGTTCACCCCGCGCCGGATACGCCAAGGACGTCGCCGAGGTGGAGGGCTACGTCCGTGGGTTCGCTCGCCGGCGTCCCGACGTCAACGTGGCCGTTCTGCGCTGCGCCAATGTCATCGGGCGTCACGTCATCAGCCCGATGACTTCCTACCTACGGCTGCCGGTGATCCCGACGGTGTTGGGCTTCGACGCGCGCATGCAGTTCCTGCACGAGGACGACCTGTTCGACGTCATGCAGCACGCGGTGGCGACCGACGCCCATGGCACCTACAACGTTGCCGGCGACGGGATCCTGATGCTCTCCCAGGCGGTACGCCGCCTGCACAAGCCGTCGGTGCCTATGCCCGGGTTCGCGGTGGGTCGCCTCGGGTCGGTGCTGCGCTCGGCTCGCGTCGCGGACTTCTCCCCTGAGCAGATCGGCTTGCTGACCTACGGCAGGGGGGGGGACACCACCCGAATGGGCAAGGACCTCGGTTTCGTCCCCAACTACTCCACCGAGGGCGCGCTGGATGCGTTCATCACCGACCTCGGCACCACGCCCCGCGCATCCCAGCGCGCTTTGGAAACGGTCGCCGCGCGGTTACCTTCGTATGAAGCCCCGCGGTCGACAGCCTCCCTGGCTTCGAATCGCCAGCAAACGCCGGTGAAGGGCGCCGGCTCGGCCGCGGCGAAGAACCAGAACTCCGGAGGTGAGTCGCGTGGGTGACGCCGAGATCATTCCGATCGGCACCCGTGGCCGTCCCGGACGTGGCACGGGCAAGACTGCTTCGTCGGCTGCCCGCAACCTGGCCGGCCCCACGAAGAAGGCCACCGCACCGTCGAAGCAGAAGCCGGCCACCACGACACAGTCGAAATCGCAGACTCCGAAGAAGTCGGCGGCGGGCGACACGGCGGAGTCCGCGGCGAGCGCCGAGCAGACCCAACAGCCCGCCGAGGCGCGGGTCTCGGCCACCACGACCCGTGAGCGCAACCTGTTGGCCTCGATCTCCAGCGGAGAGTGGCTCAACGCCTTCCAGAGTGCAGCAGTCGAGGTCTTCGGCGATCAGTGGGAGCCGCAACTCGCGCGCTTCCTCGCCTTCCTGCGTCGCCGCATCACCGGCGAGTTCGTGGTCGACGAATACGGTTTCGACGCCGAGATCACCCAACGCTTCTTCATGGCCGCTCTGCGACCGCTGGCCGACTCCTGGTTCCGCGTCGAGGTGTTCGGCGCCGAGAACATCCCCACCGAGGGAGGCGCTCTGGTGGTCTCGAACCACTCGGGCACCGTGCCGGTCGACGGTCTGATGACGATGGTCTCCATCTTCGACCACACCGGGCGACACCTGCGTCCCCTGGGCGCGGACCTGGTGTTCAAGCTGCCCGTCGTCAGCAACATGGCGCGCAAGGGTGGCGCCACCCTGGCCTGCAACGCCGACGCCGAGCGCAT
>CBDTZB010000377.1:0-3452 GCA_965364795.1 uncultured Nocardioides sp. | reverse complement strand
AGGATCGACGTTCGCTGTGCATCACAACCCTGGGTCGAGGACCGGACGGGTTCTACTGGAACGAAGCCGAGTTGGATTTCTGGCAGGTCTGGCAGCAGGTCGGTGCGGCGTACCGTCTCGACCCGCACCGGACGGTTCTGTCGGGCTACTCAATGGGCGGACTGGGCACCAATGCGATTGCCATGGCCCATCCCGACCTCTTCGCGAAGGCGGTCACCCTGGCCGGAGCCGTCGGTGACGTGCCCTCGCTGAGCAACCTCACGTGGGTGCCGACATACCTCAGTGGCGGGGCGGCCGACGAACTCGTGCCGGTGACGCAGCTCAAGGCGCAGGCCGACCGACTGGCAACCCTCGGTCAGCGCTTCCGTTGGGTGGTCTATCCCCTGACCGATCACGTGCTTTACGAACTGGGCGACGACTTCGGTGACGCGGCGACGTACATGGGCAACTCCCGGCGGGCTCTCAACCCGGGATCGTTCGGCTTCACCTGGACACCGCGCAACAGCGAGAGCTCGCGCGACCGCTCCGGCACCTCAAGCAGCATCCCCTGGACCCAGCGCCCTGATCTGGGGGTGCGCACTACCGGCGCCTACTGGGTGCGCGATCTGCGCGCCCGGACCCGCTCTGTGGATGCCTCGCTCAACGCCCGCTCGGGCCAACGAATCGACCGGTCGATCACTCCTCGCCTGACCCGAGATGTCGCGGTCACCGGCGGCCCCGGTCCAGGGGTGGCCACCACTCAGACCTGGTCACGTGGCGCCCGCGGGAAGGCCAAGCCGATGATCAATCTGCGCCTGCAGAACGTGTCGTCGCTGCGCGTTCTGCTGCGGGCCGCGGGCTTCTCGGCGGGCCAACGGGGAACGCTTCGGGTCACCACGGACGGCCCGACCACCGTTCGCTTCGGGAAGCAGACCGTGAAGTTAGGTAGCGGCCGCCACTCCGTACGCTTCCGCGCCTAGGGGCGGCGGCTCGTCCTGGCAAGGAAGTCCGTTCGGGAATCGCGTGGAACTTGCCGATCCAGCTCAGTCCTTGCCAGGCGGTGGGAGCGAGATCCCCAGACCTTCGCCCAAGCGGCCCAGCGCGAGTTTGGCTAGGGGCACCTCGACCCCAAGGCCGTCGGCCAGATCGATGGCGAAGGTGAGGTCCTTCTCGCCAAGCGCGACGACGTGGGCGAAGATGCCGAACCAGAAGTCGTCCTGGGCGATCGGGGCCGCTGTGTCTCGATGCATGATCGCGCCCGGCCCGCCGGTGATGGCATCGGTGTGTCTGACCACCTTGCCGAGCTCGACGAGGTCGAGCCCCGACGCTTCGGCCAGTCGCTGCGCCTCGGTAGCTGCGGTGAAGGCCACGAAGTGCATCAGATTGCGCGCCAACTTGAACTTGGTCCCAGCGCCGATCGGTCCAGCGTGCGTCACCAACGAACCCAGCACGTCCAGCGTCGATCGGGCGGCGGCAAACGACTCGTCCGAGCCGCCAACCATGATGGCGAGCGTGCCATCGGCGGCAGCCGCGGCCCCACCGCTGACGGGAGCGTCCAACACCCCGACGCTGTGGTGGGCTGCGATCTCTTGGAGTTCGCCGGGGGTCTCCGGTGCGACGGTCGAATGGATGACGACGGTCTGGCCCCGACTCGCGACACTCAGAATGTCTGTCAGCACGTCGCGGACCTGGTCGTCCTCGCGCACCATCACACAGATCACGTCCGATCGCGCCGCAAGTTCCGCGACGCTTGCGGCAGTTTGAGCGCCTGCAGCCTCGAGCTCGGCGAGCGGTTCGGAGACGACGTCGTAGACGCAGAGGTCGATGCTGTCCGCCCAGGCCAACCGTCGCGCCATCGGCGCCCCGATGTTGCCCAGGCCGATGAAGCCGACCCTGGTCGCCCCAGGCATAGGTGAGGTCATGAGCGAAAGGTCTGTCCGCCGTCGACCGCGAGGATCTGGCCAGTCACCCACGCCGACTCCTCGGACAACAAGAAAAGGCAGGCGCCCACCATGTCCTCAGGCTGGCCCATCCGCTTCAAGGCGAGACCCTTGACGAGACCCTTCGCCGCGTCGCCGGCTTGGGTGCGGGTCGCGGCGGTGTCGGTCGGGCCGGGGGCGATCGCGTTGACGCGGATCTTCATCCCGCCAAGCTCGTGAGCGAGTTGTTGGGTCAGCCCGTTCATGCCGACCTTGGCCAGACCGTAGAACCCCGAGTAGAGGTAAGCAGCGGTCGAGCTCTGGTTGACGATCGAACCGCCACCGCGCTTCTGGATCTCTGGGTACACCGCACGGGTCATCACCAAAGCACCGTCCATGTTCACCGACATGAACTTCTTGTAGTAGTCCCAGTCGACGGTGATCAGGAGGTCGAACGCCATCTCGCCGTAGATCGCGGCATTGTTGACCAGCCCATCGATTCCGCCGTACTCCCCCACCGACGCCCGGACCATTTCAGTCGCCGAATCGGCCGAGGAGACATCGGTGCGCACGAACATCGCCGTGCCGCCCGCTGCCTCGATCTCCTTGGCCACTCGCTCGCCGGAATCGACATTCAGATCGGCGACGACGACTTTGGCGCCCTCCTCACCGAGCGCCTTGGCGTAGGCCTCCCCGATGCCCTGAGCCGCACCGGTGACCACGATGACCTTGTTCTCGAATCGCTTACTCACGTGCTGTCTCCTCAGTCGTGGGGGGCTGTTAGGCGGGTTCGGCGATGGTCTTGGTTTCGAGGTACTCCTCGAAGCCGGCCACGCCCATCTCTCGGCCTATGCCGGACTGCTTGTAGCCGCCGAAGGGCGCGTCGGGGCTGAACCAGACGCCGCCGTTGACCGAGAGCGTCCCGGTCCGGATGCGTGCGGCGACGGTCTTGGCTCGCTCCAGGGACCCCGAGTCGACGGACCCGGACAGCCCGTACGCCGAGTCGTTCGCGATTCGGACCGCATCGTCATCTCCATCGTGAGGAATGACCACCAGCACCGGCCCGAAGATCTCTTCCTGCGCCAGGCGAGAGGAGTTTTCGAGGCCAGCGACGACGGTGGGTTGGATCCAGAAACCGTCCTGCTCGATGATGTCTCCACCCGTAGCGAAGGTGCCGCCCTCCTCCTTCGCCAGGCGCAGATAGGCCTGCACCCGATCGCGCTGGATCTGGGAGATCACCGGCCCGCAGATCGCCGAAGGGTCGGCCGGGTCCTTTGCGCCGATCGACTCCATCGTCGCGGCGGCGACTTGAACAGCCTCGTCGTACTTGTCGCGGGGCACGATCAGTCGCGTGGTGATCGCGCAGCCCTGGCCTGCGTGGATGCACACAGCGAAGGCGGCTCCACCTGCCACAGAACCTACGTCTGCATCATCGAGCGCGATCGCGGCCGATTTGCCACCCAACTCGAGGAACACTTTCTTCAACGTTGGCGCACCAGCAGCCATGATGGCGCGGCCAGTGTCGGTCGACCCGGTGAACGAGACCATGTCGAT
>CBDTZB010000376.1:0-3476 GCA_965364795.1 uncultured Nocardioides sp. | reverse complement strand
CCGGTGGAGTCTGCGCCTCATCCCAATCCAAGAGAAGTTGACCGTCAGCGGCCTGCCCCTCGGCGACCTCCGGAACCGGCGCCTCCTCGTGCAACTCCAGCCCGGACGCCGCGACGGCCCGGACGCTGGCCCGGGCATGTTGGTCGGCCTCCCCGGCGCGGCGCCCGCGATCCGCAGCCAGGTCGAGAACGTCGGACAGGCCACTGGCCCGGCGCGCGAGTTCGAGCCGTTCGCGCCGCCACAGATGGTCCACGGAAGCCGCCTGGAGAGCTTCCTTCTCGGCAGCAGCCTCCAGGAGACGAAGCCGCCGCGTGTGAACCAGTTCGGCCTCCTGGAGGGCCGCCAAGGCCTGGTCCTCGGCAGTAGCGGCGAGGTCAAGCTCGCCACGCGCTTGGGTCAGGCGCGCATCGACGTGAGTGCGGTGCTCGTCGAGCCAGGTCTGCAGCCGCCCGTCGACGGCGGGTGCGGCAAGGTCGCCCAACTCCCAGTCGTCGGGGACCGGCTCATCGACGACTTCACTGACCCGACTGACGACCTCTGCGAGCTCGTGATGAGCTTGGGTCGTGTCACGCCGCAGGTGCAGGCGGTGCTCACGAAGCCAGGACTCCACGTGCTCAAAGCGGCCGGTGCGGAAGAGCCGCTGGAGGAGTTGATGACGTTCGTCGGAAGAAGCCCTCAGAAAGGCCTGAAACTGTCCCTGGGGGAGAAGCGCGACCTGGGTGAATTGGGTGAGGTTCATCCCCACCAGGTCGCCGACGATCTGCCCGGTCTCATCAGCTCGACTGGAGAGATGCTGCCAGTTTCCCTCCACGCTTTCGCTGAGGGAGACCGCGGGAGGCTCGGTTGTCAGGCCTGTCCCGCGCTTCTTCGGTCGATCCCAGGACGGCGATCGGGTGATTCTGAAACGACGACCGGCGAGAGTCGTCTCCAGGGTGACTTCAGGTTTCGCCTCCGGTGCCGCGTGGTCGGAGCGCAACCGCTTGGCGGTGTTGCGGTCGCCGGGGACGGCGCCGTAGAGGGCAAAGGTGACCGCGTCGAGAACGCTCGTTTTGCCCGAGCCGGTGGGCCCCGAGAGGAGGAAGAGCCCAGCTTGCGAGAGCTGGTCGAAGTCCACTTCCACCGGGTCGGAGAAGGGGCCGAACGCTGTGATCTGAAGGTGGTGGAGCCGCATCAGCCACCCGACCGATCGGGATCCGCATCCGGATCGGCGCAACAGGCGTCGACGGCCTGCAGCAGCAGTTCGCGCTCCTCGGTCGAGGGGTCGGCCCCTCGCATCTGGCGCATGAACTCGACGGCGATCTCTGCCTCGCTGCGCGAGTGGGTGGCCGAGGACGGAAGTCCGCCCCAAGCAGGGGGAGGCGTGTCGAACGACAGCACCAGGGTGTGGGGGAACCGGCGCCTGAGCCTGTCCATGGCCTGCGGTGGTCGGGCGATGTCGGTCAGGGTGACTTCGAGCCAGGAGTCTTCGTGAGCACGCAGGTCGGGATCGGCCAGCAACTCCTCCAAGGATCCGCGAAGCCTGGCCAGTGGGCGGGGCACGGGGGCGTCGATGAACTCCACCGACTCCAGACCGGCGGCTCCCAAGTCGACCAGCCAGGATCCCTTGCGGTGCGTCGCTTCGGAGAACGAGTAGGCCAGGGGCGACCCGCTGTAGCGGATGCGGTCGGTGAGGGTGTGCCGGCCGTGCAGGTGGCCCAGAGCGATGTAGTCGGGACCGTCGAAGACCCCCGCCGGGACGTGTGAGATGCCGCCGACACTGATGTCGCGCTCCGAGTCACTCGGCGTGGTCTCGGCCTCGCCGCCGATCACGAAGGCGTGGGCCAACACGATCGAGCGGGTCCGACGCTGCCTGGCGGCGAGGTCCGTACGGACTCGGCTCATGGCCTGCGTCAGCGCCGCCCGGTGGGAGCGCTCGGACAATCCCCATGGTTCGGCGACCGCGAGAGGATCGAGGTAGGGGAGGGCATGGACGACAACCGGTCCATGGTCGTCGGCCAAGACGACAGGAGTGCCCACCGTGCCGGGGTCGGTGCGGATGAACACCCCGGCCGCGTCGATAAGTCGTGAGCTGAATCCCAGACGGTGGGCGGAGTCGTGGTTGCCACTGCTCATCACGACCTGAGCCCTGGATCGGGCCAGCCGAACCAGCGTCTCGTCGGCCAGAGCGACCGCGTCGACCGCCGGTAGGGCCCGGTCGTAGATGTCGCCGGAGACCACGACCAGGTCGACCTTCTCCTGGTCCACCACCTCCAGCAGGTGATCGACGTACGACGCCTGGTGCCGCAGCATCCCCTCCCGGTGGAACGACCGGCCGAGGTGCCAGTCGGAGGTGTGGAGGATGCGCATAAGAAGACCGTAGAGCGAGCCACCGACAGTTCGGCGTCCCCACGCCCGGCCCGCTAGTCGGTGTAGCGCACAGCGCGCTCGGCGGAGGTGAACCCGTAGAGGCTCAGACCCCCGGTTCGGGCGAGATCGACTGCGAGGCTGGTGGGTGCTCCGACCGAGATCATCGTCCCGATACCGGCCGCTAGCGCCTTCTGGACCAGTTCGAACCCCGCTCGACCGCTGACGACCAGTGCCGCTTCGGCGGGTGAGTCGCCGGCGAGGATCCGGGCGCCGGTCACCTTGTCGACGGCGTTGTGTCGACCCACGTCCTCACGCACCACGAGGAGGTTCCCGTCCGCGTCGGCCAGTCCTGCTGCGTGGACGCCACCGGTGTGGTCAAAGAGTCGCTGACGTTCACGCAGCGCGTTCGGCAGTTGACGCACGACGTCGGGATGGGGAGCGGGTCCGGTCCAGGCGAGCCGAGGATCTGGCGCAGCGGCCAGCACGCTGTCGCGTCCGCAAACCCCACAGGCTGACGACCCGGCGGTGACGGACGCGTGTTGCTGGGGGAGTGCTGCCGGGGCACGCTCCAACGTTGCGGTGACGACGTTGAATTCCTGATCGGGCGCTAGATCGGCGTCCGTGCAGTAGGCGATGCGGGATACCGGACCCATCCCCTCATGGGCGATCCACCCGGCCACCAGATCGAAGTCGTTGCCCGGGGTTCGCATGGTGACCCAGACCCGTTCCGCGGCCCGACCGGGCCAGGCCAGGCGGATCTCCAACGGTTCCTCGGTGACCAGTCGGTCCTCACGCTGTCGTTCGTTCCCGTCCGCGAACTCCGTCACCCGGGTGCGGGTGACGGGACCGGGTCGTCGGTCCCGCATCAGTGCGGGAACGTTTCGCGCACGGTGTGGCGCCGCCGCAGATCGTCGAGTTGATCTGCTACCCGACGGGCAACGGCCGGGACGAGGACCTCGGGTTCGAGTAGCGCCGACAAAGCGATGAACGCGCCCTCAGACGTGGCGGTCCGAGGGAAGAAGGATTCAGCGGTCAGAGCGAGGACCCAGCCGCTGCGCACAGACGCGGTGCCGGGCAGATCGGCGATGTAGCGGTCGATGTACTTGTCGGTGAGCGACTCCTGGTCGGAC
>CBDTZB010000375.1:0-3479 GCA_965364795.1 uncultured Nocardioides sp. | reverse complement strand
CCGTGTACGCCGCCAAGGCCGGTGGCTTCTTCTTCATCGTCTTCGGCTTCACCGCCCTCATGGGTGGCCTGCTGTCGATCAACCCGGTGTGGGTGCTCGGCCCCTACGACCCGACCCGCGTCACCGCCGGCTCGCAGCCTGACTGGTACATGGGTTGGCCCGACGGTGCCCTGCGGATCATGCCCGGCATTGAGCCGGTCATCTTCGGTCACCCGCTCTCGCTCAACGTCATCCTGCCGATCCTGGTGCTGCCGCCGTTGATGTTGGTCATCTTGATGCTGCTGCCCTTCATCGAGGCCTGGATCACCGGTGACAAGCGTGAGCACCATCTGCTCGAGCGTCCCCGCAACGCGCCGACGCGCACCGCGGTGATGGTCTCCCTGATGACCTTCTACGGTCTGATGTGGGCAGCTGGCGGTAACGACATCATCGCCATCGAGTTCGGCTTGTCGATCAACCAGATCACGTACTTCATGCGTGCTGCGGTCTTCATCGGCCCCGTGCTGGCCTTCATGATCACGCGTCGCTGGTGCATCTCGCTGCAGCGTCACGACAACGATGAGCTACTGCACGGTTATGAGTCGGGCGTGATCATGCGCTCCCCCGAGGGCGGGTACAGCGAGAAGCACCTGCCGATCAACTCCGACCGCGCCTACACCCTCACCGCTCGTGACCGTGACGAGGTCTGGTCGCCGGAGAACGACACCGACGAGAACGGTGTCACCGCCCCCGGCGGTCGCCTCGACGGCCTCCGTGCCGCCCTGTCGGCCAAGATGTACGCCGACAACGTCCAGAAGCCGACGGCTGAGGAACTCGCGGAAGCCCACCACCACGCCGAGGAGGAGCACGCGCTCCTCGGTGCGTTGGACGGCAAGTCCGCAGACGGTCACCAGTTCGACGGCCACCACGCCGTTGAAGGTGAACATCTGCGCGGCGACCACTGATCGCCTAGCACCACAGGTCAACGCAGCGGCCGCTCACTCCTCCGGGAGTGAGCGGCCGCTGTCGTTCGACTGCTCTCCCCCAGCATCGCCTGTGGTTTCGAGACGGGACTCCGTCCCTCCTCAACCAGCGGAGTCGCCGGGACTCCGTCCCTACAGCGCTGAACCGGCGCGGTATTCCGACCAAGACGTGTTCCAGTCGGCGTAGCCGTTGCCTGGTTCCATCTGGCGGTCTGTGCCGACGTACTCGACGACGTCCCCACGCTTGGAGATGGAGTACAGGTAGCCCGCATCGGCGGGGCTAAGCCCGGTGCAGCCATGCGACACGTTGTCCCGCCCCTGCGACCCGACGGACCACGGTGCTGCGTGGATGAACTCACCGGAGTAGGTCAACCGCATCGCCCACTGCACGTTGTCGATGTCGTAAGCCTCTGAGCTGCCTGAGGGGATGCCGACGGTCTCGGAGTTCATCCGCTTGCTGGCGAACTTCTCGACGATGACTTTTGTGCCTGAGCGGGTGGTGAAGCCGGGCTTGCCGGTGGTGACGGGAATGGTGCGCAGCAATTTCCCGTTGGCGAGGACCTTCATCTGGTGGGACTGCATGTCGACCCGGTAGACATTGGCGTCACCCACGGTGAAGTCGATGTCCCGATCCTCCTGGCCGTAGATGCCGTTGCCGGCGGGGAGTCCGTTGATGTCGACCGCGACGCTGACCTCAGTCTCTGCCTTCCAGTAATTCTTGGGACGCCAGTGCGCCTCGTTGTCGTTCATCCAGTGCCAGGAGCCGACCTGGGCCGGAGTAGAGGTGACGGTCATGTGTTTCTCGAACGTGGCGCGGTCAGTGACCGGCAGGTCGAAGTTCACGATCACCGGCATCCCTACGCCGACTGTCTCACCATCGAGAGGGGCGACGGAGGGGTAGGTCTGCTGAGACAGCGCGAGGTCTTCGGTGGTGAACGAAGCGGCCCGGCGGATCTCTCGTCCGTCCGTCGCTTTCGCTACCGCTCGGATGACGTACTTCGTCCCGGGCTCCAGTCGGCTCTTCGCTGTCCACGAAGCACCATCGGCGCCCATCGCGCCGGGGAGTTCAACGCCTCCGCCGGTGACGGTGACGGACGTGAGTTGTGCCTCGGAGACTTTCAGTCTGACCAGACGATCCACCGTGACTCCGGTGGCGCCCTTCCCCACGTTGATCTTGAAGACGGGGTTCACCGGCTCAGTTGCGCTCCCCTGCTCGCTCTCGACCGTTCCACCAGCGGGGCTACGTGCTCCGAAGAGAGAGTCCGCAGGGGTGGTACAGGCAGCAAAGGCCGAGGAGGCCAGTGCGACCACCGCAAGGCCCGTCAGGGAGCGCACAGGCCGAGTCCCACGCGACATAGTTTCTCCAGGTGTCATCGACAACGCGCTAGGGGCAGCGCTGAACACACTCAGGGTAACCCGGTCGACGCAAAGCCTAGATACACGAAAGCGGTGACCCGCCCCACTTTCGTGGAGCGAATCACCGCCTGACGTGTTTGGTGCGGGCGGCCCGCTCAGTGAGCGTGCTCTCCGCGGTAGAACTCGAAGACGAAACCACTCAGAGCAACCGCTCCCACGATTGCGCCCATGATGAACAGCCACCAGGCCATGAAGGCGATGGCGAAAACCATCACACCCAGGGTCAGGCCGCACCATAGGGGCCACCAGGAGTACGGCGGGAAGAAGCCGAGCTCTCCGGCGCCGTCCGCGATCTCCGCGTCCTGACGGTCCTCGGGCCGCGGGTCCATCTTCTTGGCGTGGAAGCCGAGGTAGGCCGTGACCATGACGGCGAGCAACGCCGTCATCGCTAGGGCGGAGGTTCCGGTCCAGTCGGCACCATCATCGCTGGCTGAAGTCACCAGCCAGTACGCCGGGGTCACCGGAACGAAGAATGCGGCGCACACGCCGAACACCCATGCTTCAGCCCTCATCGCTTGTCTCCCTTGGGGTCTTCGCCGTTGCGCTCGCGGATGACCTCTTCGCGTCCGCCCATGTCGGGGGCGTCAGCCAGTTTGCCGTCGCGAGCTGCGGGGTTGTCATCGAGCTCAATGGCCGCGATCTCCGGGTGGTGGAGGTCGAAGGCCGGAGACTCCGAACGGATGCGCGGGATCGTCACAAAGTTGTGGCGGGGCGGCGGGCAACTGGTAGCCCACTCCAAGGAGCGGCCCCAGCCCCACGGGTCATCGACCTCGACCAAGGGCGACCTGCGCGAGACGTAGACGTTGTAGAGGAACGGCAGAGTCGAGGCGCCGAGCAGGAACGCACCGATGGTGGAGACCTGGTTCAGGGCCGTGAACCCGTCAGCCGGAAGGTAGTCGGCGTAGCGACGCGGCATGCCCTCGACACCGAGCCAGTGCTGGACCAGGAAGGTGAGGTGGAAGCCGACGAACAGCAGCCAGAAGTGCAGCTTGCCGAGGCGCTCATCGAGCATGCGGCCGGTCATCTTGGGCCACCAGAAGTAGAACCCGGCGAACATCGCGAACACCACGGTGCCGAAGACCACGTAGTGGAAGTGCGCCA
>CBDTZB010000374.1:0-3487 GCA_965364795.1 uncultured Nocardioides sp. | reverse complement strand
ACGGTGACTACGACGCCTCCGCAATTCAGGTGCTCGAGGGTCTCGAAGCCGTCCGCAAGCGCCCCGGGATGTACATCGGTTCCACCTCTGAGCGCGGTCTGCACCACCTGATCTGGGAGGTCGTGGACAACGCGGTTGACGAGTCGCTGGCCGGCTACTGCGACCGGATCATCCTGACCCTGATGGCTGACGGCGGGATCCGCGTCGAGGACAACGGTCGTGGCATTCCCACCGACACCGCACCCGGCCAGGAGCTGCCCGCCCTGACCATGGCCCTGACCCTGCTGCACGCCGGTGGCAAGTTCGGCGGCGGCGGCTACAAGGTTTCCGGTGGTCTGCACGGTGTCGGCATCTCGGTGGTCAACGCACTCTCCACGCGGGTGATCGCCGAAGTGCGCAACCGTGGACACGAGTGGCGTCAGACGTTCAGCATCGGCGTACCTGACGGGGAGCTGGAGAAGGTCCGCCCGATGGAGCCCGGCGAGCGGACCGGCACCACGATCACCTACTACGCCTCCCCCGAGATCTTCGAGACCACCAGGTACTCCCTGGACACCATCACCTCCCGGATCCGCGAGATGGCCTTCCTGAACAAGGGCCTCGAGATCGTCGTCCGCGACGAGCGACCCGCCGCCGATGAGATCGCGGACGCGGTCGAAGACGCCACGGTGACCAACGACATCGACGCCACGAGCCCCGATGACATCGCCAAGGTGGAGACCGGCGGCCTGGAGCAGATCTTCAAGTATGAGCGGGGTCTCGTCGACTACGTCGAGCACCTCAACCGCACCAAGCAAGCGGCCAACCCGACGATCATCTCCTTCGAGGCCGAGACGGCCGACACCGTCGAGCACCACATGAGCCTCGAGGTCGCGATGCAGTGGAACACCACGTTCTCCGAGTCGGTGCACACCTTCGCGAACACGATTAACACCCACGAGGGCGGAACCCACGAAGAAGGGTTCCGGTCGGCGTTGACAGGACTGGTCAACACCTGGGGCCTCGAGTGGGGTCTGATGAAGAAGCCCGAGGACCGCGTGTCCGGTGACGACATCCGTGAGGGCCTCACCGCCATCATCTCGATCAAGCTGGCCGAGCCGCAGTTCGAAGGACAGACCAAGACCAAGCTCGGCAACTCCGAGGCCAAGGGTTTCACCCAGCGCATCGTCAAGGACGAACTCGACGCCTGGTTCGCCGCCAACCCGGCGGAGGGTCGCGACATCGTGCGCAAGTCCCAGGCCGCTGCATCCGCCCGGATCGCGGCGCGCAAAGCGCGCGACTTGGCTCGCTCGCGCAAGGGTCTGCTCGGTGGAGGTGGACTGCCCGGCAAGCTTTCGGACTGCCAGTCCACGAACCCGGTCGAGTGCGAGGTCTTCATCGTTGAGGGTGACTCCGCCGGCGGTTCGGCCAAGCAGGGTCGCGACCCCAGGACCCAGGCGATCCTGCCGATCCGAGGAAAGATCCTCAACGTGGAGAAGGCCCGGATCGACCGGGTCCTCGCCAACACCGAGGTTCAGGCGATCATCTCCGCGCTCGGCACGGGCATCCAGGAAGAGTTCGACCTCGACAAACTGCGCTACCACAAGGTCGTGCTGATGGCTGACGCTGACGTCGACGGCCACCACATCAACACGCTGCTGCTGACGCTGCTGTTCCGCTTCATGCGTCCCCTGATCGAGCACGGCTTCGTCTACATGGCTCAGCCCCCGCTCTACCGTCTGCGGTGGAACAAGCCCTACGAGCACCAGTTCGTGTACTCCGACGCTGAGCGGACCGCACTTCAGGCCGATGGTCTGGCCAACGGCAAGAAGTTGCCCAAGGAGAACCCGGTTCAGCGCTACAAGGGTCTCGGTGAGATGAACGCCGACGAGTTGTGGGAGACCACCATGGACTCCCAGCAGCGGATCCTGCTTCAGGTCACGTTGGAGGACGCGGCCCAGGCCGACGAGATCTTCTCGACCCTGATGGGTGAGGACGTCGAGCAACGACGCTCCTTTATCCAGCGCAACGCCAAGGACGTTCGTTTCCTCGACATCTGAGGACGCGGATGGTCGAGCCACCGTTGGTCGAGCCTGTCGAGACCACAGCCCAATACCGAGCACCGCTGGTCGAGCTTGTCGAGACCACAGCCCAATACCGAGCACCGCTGGTCGAGTTTGTCGAGACCACTATCCCAATACAGAGCCCGCTGGTCGAGCTTGTCGAGACCACCATCCCAATACAGAGCCCGCTGGTCGAGCTTGTCGAGACCACTATCCCAATATCTACAACTTTCCCTAGAAACAAGTAGAAGCAACGAGAGTGAGCAGCCCACGTGACTGAGTCCACCGGGAACCTGATCAGCGACGGCGGCGACGGGCCCGGCCCCGGCGGCCGGATCGAGCCGATCGACCTGCGCGAATCGATGAAGCGTTCCTACATCGACTACGCGATGGCGGTCATCGTCGGTCGGGCGCTGCCCGAGGTGCGCGACGGTCTCAAGCCGGTGCACCGCCGTGTGCTCTACGCGATGTACGACGGCGGCTACCGCCCCGACCGCGGGTTCTCCAAGTGCTCGCGCGTCGTGGGCGACGTGATGGGTCAGTACCACCCGCACGGCGACACGGCGATCTACGACACCTTGGTGCGCATGGCTCAGCCCTGGGTCATGCGGGCCCCCCTGATCAACGGTCAGGGCAACTTCGGGTCACCGGGTAACGACCCAGCGGCCGCCATGCGATACACCGAGTGCCGGATGGCGCCGTTGGCCATGGAGATGGTCCGCGACATCACCGAGGACACCGTCGACTTCGGACCCAACTACGACGGTCGGTCCGAGGAGCCGCTGATCCTCCCGGCCCGGTTCCCGAACCTTTTGGTCAACGGCTCGGCCGGTATCGCGGTCGGAATGGCTACCTCGATCCCGCCCCACAACCTGCGCGAGGTCGCCGACGGCGCCCTGTGGGCGCTCGAGCACCCCGACGCGACGCGCGAAGAGCTCCAGGAAGCCCTGATCGAGCGGATCAAGGGTCCCGACTTCCCGAACGCGGCTCTGATCGTCGGCCGCCAGGGCATCGAGCAGACCTACCGCACCGGCCGTGGATCGGTCACCCAGCGCGCCGTCATCGAGATCGATGAGGACGCCAAGGGCCGCACCATGCTCGTCATCACCGAGCTTCCCTACATGGTCAACCCGGACAACCTGGCCCTCAAGATTGCTGAGCTGGCCGACTCGGGCCGCGTCCAGGGGATCTCCGACGTCCGCGACGACACCTCCTCACGCACCGGACAGCGACTCGTCGTCGTCCTCAAGCGCGATGCTGTTGCTCGGGTGGTGCTGAACAACCTGCTCAAGCACACCGAGCTGCAGACCAACTTCAGCGCCAACATGCTCGCGTTGGTCGACGGCGTGCCCCGCACGCTGTCCGTCGATGCGTTCATCGCCAACTGGGTCGCGCACCAGGTCGACGTCATCCAGCGCCGTACCCGCTACCTGCTCGCCGACGCC
>CBDTZB010000373.1:0-3488 GCA_965364795.1 uncultured Nocardioides sp. | reverse complement strand
CGTGTGTCATCTCGGCGACCCGTACGTGATCGTTGTGCCCATCGAACGTGTGTGAGAGGTCTTTTCGTGGAGCTCCTTCAGCTCTTGCCGCTGCTCGGCGTCGCCCTGCTCTTCTATGTGCTGATCTTGCGACCAGCCCAACGGCGTGGCCGGGAACTTGCCAGCATGCAATCTTCGTTGACCGTTGGAGACGACGTCATCCTCACCTCAGGGGTCCACGGAACCCTGACCGGATTGGCCGAGGATCACGTGCTCGTCGAGATCGCCGCGGGAGTCATCATCAAGGTTGCTCGCGGTGCAATCGGAAACGTCCGCCGCGACGCGGCAGAAGAACTTGACCGGAACGACTTCACCAGCGAGAGCACCGAGACACCCGGGTTCGACTCGGGCACTCGGTCGGAGGACAACTGACATGGCCAAAGGGCAGTATCGACCGGGTCGCACCCTGGTCATTTTCTTCGTGGGCCTGGCCTTCGTCTTCGGACTGGTCGCGATCTCGGATAGCAACTGGAAGCCCACCTTGGGGCTCGATCTTCAGGGCGGAACCCGCATCCAGCTGACCGCTGAGGGCAACCCCACCAGCGAAAGTCTGAACGAGGCCCGCAAGATCACCGATCAACGCGTCAACGGGTCCGGTGTCGCTGAGGCTGAGGTCACCGTCCAGGGCAGTGACTCGATCGTCGTGGAGATTCCGGGCGCTCAGGCCGGAGAGCTGGAAGAAGTGGTTAAGCGCCAGGCTCAGTTGCGCTTCCGCCTCGTCGCCTGCTCGCCTTTCACCGCCTGCGGTGCTCCGACGTTCGACCCGAACAATCCCGGTGCCGGACTCGACGAGCTCCCGACCCCAGAGCTGCCCGGCGCTGGGGTGACCGTTCCGCCGGTCACCGAGCCCGACCCCGAGTCCGAGAGCAACGGGAATAACCGTCCCCCCGTCTCCTACGCCACTCAGGGCGAGAAGAACAACAAGAAGAACGACAAGAAGAACGCCGAGACGCCCACCGAGGCGCCGACGGACGAGCCGGTGGAGGGCGAAGCGCCCGCCGAAGAAGAGGGAGCCGCCGACGGCGAGCCTGGCACCGTCGAGAGCGAGTTGGCCTTCCAGGCGAACCCCGACCAGGCCTCGGTCGACCTCTACAACTCTCTGCAGTGCAGCCCCGAGGGCAACCTGCAGGACGCCGACGGCAACCCCGCTTCGCAGGTCGACGACCCGAACAAGCCACTGGTGGCCTGCAGCCAGCCCGAGGAGGCTGTCACGTCCAGCAGTGTCGACCGCCCCGCCGAGAAGTACCTGCTCTCCAAGGCCCTGATCGAGGGCACCGAGCTCAAGGACGCCAGCGCCGGCATCCCGCAGGGTCAGCTCACCTGGGTAGTGACTCTTGAGATCGGTGGCCAGGGCCGCGGCGTCTTCGCTGACATCTCGCGGGCACTCCAGCCCACCGAAGATCAGTTCGCCATCGTTCTGGACGCCCAGGTCATCTCCGCTCCCACGATGGAAGGTGTTATCACCAACGGTGAGGCCCAGATCAGCGGAAACTTCAACGAGACCACCGCGAACCAGCTCGCTACGAGCCTGAAGTTCGGTTCGCTCCCGATCTCCTTCGACGATGACGCCACCACGGTCACCGAAATTGGCCCGTCACTGGCCGGCAACCAGTTGAGCGCCGGACTGATCGCAGGTCTGATCGGTCTGTTGCTCGTGATGTTCTACTGCCTGATCTACTACCGCGGTCTTGGCGTTGTGGTCATCTTGTCGCTGGTCGTCGCCGCCGCCGGGACCTACGGCATGGTGCTGCTGCTCAGCGAGGCCGCTAACTTCACCCTCACGCTTCCTGGCATCGCGGGATTGATCGTCGCGGTCGGCATCACCGCCGACTCCTTCATCGTGTTCTTCGAGCGCATCCGCGATGAGATGCGCGACGGCAAATCGATGCGGGTCGCCGTCGAGTCCGGGTGGGCCCGGGCACGCAACACCTGCCTGGCGGCAGACACCGTCTCGCTGCTCGCTGCGGTGGTGCTTTACATCTTCGCCGCCGGGGTCGTGAAGGGCTTCGCGTTCGCGTTGGGTCTCACCACCCTGATCGACCTCGTGGTCTTCTTCTTCTTCACCAAGCCGATGGTCTCCTACCTGGCCCGCTACAAGTTCTTCAACCAGGGCCACAAGTTGTCCGGGTTGAACTCTGAGGCGCTGGGCATCAAGCAGGTTCCAGATCGACAGACGAGCGCCCCTGCTGGCGCCGTAGGGGGGAGGTCCTGATGGGTAAGTTCGCAAGCCTCGGTAACGACCTGTACACCGGCAAGCGGGCCATTGACTTCGTCGGTCGTGCCTGGACCTGGTACATCGCCTCGTTCATCGTCATCCTTATCGCTCTGTCCGGACTCGTCTTCAACGGTCTGAACGCCGGAATCGAGTTCACCGGCGGCGCGCAGTACACCGTCAACGTTGCGGCCGACCAGGACCTGGCCGACGAACTGCGCGACACCGTGGCTGAGACAGGGGTCGACAACGCGGCCAACCCGATCGTCACCACCCAGGGCAACAACGCCATCGTCATCCGCACCCAGGCCCTGACCGGCGAGGAGAGCGACACCGTCGTCGCCGCGATCGTTGAGGTCGCCGGAGTCGATCCCGAGACGCAACTGTCGATCGACGAGATTGGTCCTAGCTACGGCAAAGAGGTGGCCAGAAGTTCGGCGGTCGGACTTGTCGTCTTCCTGTTCCTGATCGTGCTGTTCATCTGGGCCTACTTCCGAGAATGGAAGATGTCGGTCGCCGCAATTGTGGCCCTGGCTCACGACATGGTGATCACCGTCGGGGTCTATGCCCTGACCGGATTCGAGGTCACCCCAGCCACCGTGACCGGTGTGCTGACCATTCTTGCCTTCTCGCTCTACGACACTGTCGTGGTCTTCGACAAGGTCCGGGAGAACACCGCCCGGATGAAGCGGGACCACCAGACCTACGCCCAGGCAGCCAACCGTGCCGTCAACCAAACGCTGGTGCGCTCGATCAACACCTCGATCGTGGCGATCATCCCGGTGGGTGTCATCTTGTTCGTCAGCAGTCTGCTGCTCGGCTCGAGCTCGCTGAAGGACCTCTCGCTTGCCCTCTTCGTCGGAACGATCGCCGGTGTCTACTCCTCGGTCTTCATCGCGACGCCGCTGCTGGTGCACCTGAAGTCGGGCGAGTCCGAGGTGGTCCTTGCGGAGAAGCGCTACGCGGCGCGCCTCAAGCAGGCTGACCGCTACGCCGCTGTGCCTGCGTTCACCGAGGACATGCCGGTGCAGTCGGATCCGACGGTCGGTGACTCTGACCCTGAGGGCTTCGAGTTCGAGGTGGACGAGGCCCCAGACACGAACCCGGGTTCGCGACCCCAGCCGACGACCGGCGCCATGGGCCGCGGACGCACCGTGCCGCCCGCCCGCGGTCCGGTGGGCGAGAGCCGCGCCTCGGGACGGCAGCAGCCTTCGCGCCAGTCCAAGTCACGCCGCAA
>CBDTZB010000372.1:0-3495 GCA_965364795.1 uncultured Nocardioides sp. | reverse complement strand
CTTGATCTGCCGGGAGAACTCCGAGACCTCGAGCTGACGGGACTCGACCTTGCGGCCCGAGGTCATAAGCTGCATGTAGTCGATCACGATCAGCTTCAGGTCGTGGCGCTGCTTGAGACGTCTGGCCTTGGCCCGGATCTCCATCATCGTCATGTTCGGGGAGTCATCGATGAACATGGGGGCGGAAGAGACCTCGCCCATCTTGCGGGCCAACTTCGCCCAGTCGTCGTCGCTGAGCTTTCCGTTGCGGATGTGGTTCAGCGGGATCCGCCCCTCGGCCGAGAGCAGTCGCATGGTGATCTCGGAGCGCGTCATTTCCAGGCTGAAGAAGCAGCTGGTCAGGTTGTTGTGGATCGAAGCCGCGCGGCAGAAGTCCAGGGCCAAGGTCGAGTTGTGGGTGGGAATCATGGACTCACCCGCGAGGTACAGGTGGTCCTCGTTGTCGACCTGAACGCACCGGACCGGGACGGACTCGACCTTCTCCACCGACGTCACGTAGCGGCGCCCGATCCGTGTGGTCGAGGTCGGCCGCTCCTCCTTGTGGAGAAGATGCTTGTGCTCCAGCCTGAAGACATCATCGGTCGTCGAGAAGTTGAGGATGTAGCACGTGGACGAGGCTTCACTGCGCCCCGCGACCTTCTTGCTGGTGCGTCCGCACTTGTAGCCGAGGCTGACCACCAACTCGTAGACGTCGTCGGCCAGTTCTTGGTTGGTCACTGCGAACTGACACGAGCCGACGCCCTTGACGATCGTCCCGTCGGTGTCCATGAGGCCAGCCAACAGAGAACGTCGCTGCGCCTCGCTGGCGCGCAAGTAGGCGCTTGGGATGTGCTTGCGCCCCAAGACACCGACTTCCCTGAGCAGCGCGGTGAAGGTGCCTCGCGCGGCATGACATTCGGCGCAGCGCGATCTCACAGCGGTGGCTTCACGCGCCTGACAGTCGACACACACGCCTGAGGGATCGCGAGGAAGGGCGAGGGTCTTGATGCCGTAGAGCATCGACCCGTGACTGGTCACCTCATAGCCGAGGCCCTCGATGAGCATCGGGATCTCCGGAGTTTCACAGGTGATGCGTCCCCCAGCGCTGTGACCGTCGCCGAGCCAGGCGCCCAAGACGTAGGGGTCGATGGGGAGCGTCGCTTCGGGTCGAGACAGGGCCGAGGAGTTGAGGACCGCGTGATTGGCACGGCCTTCGCTCCCAAGGCGCACCGTGGAGGCCATCTGTTCGGTCGTGACCGTGGAGGCGAAGACTCGCTGGTGACGTGCACGGTTGTAGTTGTTGTCCGCGGCCCACTTAAACTTGCGCGCAGCGCGGGTCTCCGTCAACCACTCGTGTTGCGCATCAGCCACGATCACCGATCCATCGGAGAAAGTGACCTCGTAGCAGGGACGTTCCGTCAAGACCTCGGTCGCAGCCACCACGCAGGTGGGCTGGCCGTGCGCGTCGAAGAGTTCGTCACCCACCTTGACCTCGCCCATGGTCGTCCAGCCCTGCGGGGTCGGCAGAGGAGTGTCCAGGGCCAGCGCCTTCCCCATAGCGGGGCGCGCCGCGATGATGATCATCTGACCGGAGTGCAGACCGTTGGTGAGGTCGTCGAGGTCGGCGAAGCCGGTGGGGACGCCGTAGAGACCCGACTCGCGGTTTCCGATCGCCTCGATCTCGTCGAGGACCTGGTCCATGAAGGACGACAGCGGGGCGTAGTCCTCCTTCGACTTGCCGTCCGCGATTTGATAGACCTCCGCCTGCGCGCGGTCGACGATGTCGGCCACGTGACCCTCGCCGGCGTACCCGATCTGAGCGATCTTGGTGCCCGCGTCAACGAGGCGGCGAAGGATCGCCTTGTCCTTGACGATCTGGGCGTAGAACTCGGCGTTGGCGGCGATGGGCACGTTCGCCGCCAGCGTGTGCAGGTAGGGCGCGCCACCGATCTTCTGCAGCTCACCTCGACGCTGCAGCTCGGCGGCCACCGTGATCATGTCGACGGGCTCGCCGCGCCCGAAGAGATCGATGATCGCGTCGTGGATGGTCTCGTGGGAGGGCCGATAGAAGTCGGTGCCCCGCAACGCTTCGGAGACTGTCGCGACCGCATCCTTGGAGATCAGCATCGAGCCGATCACCGACTGCTCCGCAGCCATGTCCTGGGGTGGCGTCCGGTCACCGGCGCTGCGCGGGGCGTCTCCTGGGGCGTAGGCGGCCGGGCCGTCGTTCCAATCCTCGTACGGCGGCTCGTCGGGGAAACTGGGTCCTGCGGAGTCAGACTCGGTGACGCTCACGGTGACTCCTCGATGGCTGGCTGAGACTGTGAGTACGACGCTAGGGTCGACCACCGACAGTGGAACTCACGGCGCGAACTTACGGGGCGTAACCGTCCCCGGCCACCTCCTCGCACACAGGCCCTGTGGATAACCTGGGGATAGCCGTGGACAACACGCCGAAGGGCTGTGCACAGCCTGGGGAGGGACCTGTGGATAAACAAACTTTTACTCGCTCTTCTACGCCACTGACCTGCGGTTATGACGATCCACGGGTTGTGCACACAAATCAATTCCGGTGAATCTCACTGAGAGCGGCTTCACCCCCACAGGGTCACCACAATGTCGACAAAACGCCCCAGAAGTGGTCTATCCACAGGCGACACGGGGTTATCCACTGTGCTAAGGAGCAAGGAACATCGTTGATTGCTGACCGGCCTGCGGGGGCGCCGCCGTCGCGGGGGGCCCACGATCGGGAGATCCTGCGCCTCGCCGTTCCGGCGTTCCTGGCACTGGTCGCCGAACCGCTCTTCCTGCTCAGCGACGCGGCGATCGTCGGTCGCCTCGGGACACCGGAGTTGGCCGGACTGGGGGTCGCGGCCGTCATCTTGCAGACCGCCATCGGCCTCTGTGTCTTTCTGGCCTACGGCACCACCGCCGGGGTCGCTCGGCACCTCGGCGCTGGTGACACGCCCCGAGCCCTCGCGTTGGGTGTCGACGGGATCTGGCTCGCCGGCCTCATCGGCAGCGTGGTCACGGTGCTCGGCGTCAGCTTCTCCGGAGAACTGATCGCGCTGTTCGGCGCTGGAGAAGAGGTTTCTGCTCGAGCCGATGAGTATCTCCGCATCGCTTTCTTCGGCACGGTCCCCCTCCTGGTGATGTTGGCCGCCACGGGGGTGCTGCGGGGACTCCAGGACACCCGGACCCCGCTGATCGTCGCGGTCGCAGGCAACGCGCTGAACGTGATCCTCAACATCGTGCTGGTCTACGGCGTCGGGACGTTCGAGGGTTGGGGGATAGCCGGGTCCGCCGTCGGCTCGGTGATCGCCCAGGCCGCCTCCGCGATCGCCCTGCTCGTGGTGGTGATTCGCGCTGCCCGCAAGGAGCAGGCCCCGCTGACGCCCGATCTGGCGGGGATCCGAGCCGCGGCCCGTTCCGGGGTCGCCCTGTTCGTGCGCACTCTCACCCTGCGAGCAGCGATCCTCGCGACGGCGTACGCCGTGACCCGCCAGGCCACCCCAC
>CBDTZB010000371.1:0-3500 GCA_965364795.1 uncultured Nocardioides sp. | reverse complement strand
TCCATGAGCCCGAACTCGGTGACGAACGGTGACCCCTCACCCGCAGTGCGGACTGCCCGGTCACACAGCGGACCGGTCTCGTGGGTGGCCGGGTCGACCTCGTTGACCACCATCCACTCAACAACCTGGGCGAGTTTGGTGACCTCTGCAGAGGCAATGATCCGGTTGGTTTCGAGCAGCCTTCCGAGCACCACCTCTGTGGCGTCGGGTGACTCAGATCCTGAGCCTTCTGGCTGCTCGTTCATGTGTTCCATTACACAACCGGCCACCGACAGTCCTCAGTGGACGAACTCAGTCCCCGGGCCGAATCATCGGGCTTGTCGTTTGCGGACTGCAAGCCGGAAAGCATGTCGTGGCATCGAGGCTTCGTGAGCTCCGAGAAACCTGTCAAGAGAGTCAGGGTCACGCTCGCCGGCGTGCGCCAAGAAGATGCCGACGGCATTGGTCACTACCGACTCAGGATCGGCAGGCAGACGCGCAGCAATCGCGAATCCCTCGGCAAGGTCTCGATCGGTACCGCGACGCACGAACCACAAGGGTGCCGTGATCGCTGTACGACGCCGCAGCGGGTCTGGTGACTGAGCCAGGACGTGCAGCACGTCATACGGCCCGGCCGAGACCGCCGAGCCCACGACCCACGGGGCGGCGCGGTCAACCATGTCCCAGGTGATGATCCGATCGTGGTGACGTAGGTAGGCCTCAAGCAGAGCGGGATCACCCGGGCTGCGTCGGGCCTGAAAGTCGAGGATGCAGAACGCCGCCAGCCGAGCCTCGTAACCGTTTTCCGCGACGAGCCCATCGATCTCGACGGACGACATCTCGCGCGCCTGTTTGGCGATGCTGAAGAGGGTGCCCATTCGCACACCCAGCACCGGCACCTCTTCGGGCACTCGCTTCCGCGTGGCGAGTGCCCCCTCCGCCGACGCGTGCGCCCTCAGCTCGGCCAACACCGCGGCCGCCGTTGCAGGCGGTGCTGTGTCCACGTCTCAGCGCAGTCCGGTGTCTCGGGCCAGGGCCAGCGCTAGCAAACGCTCCACCAGGGCCGGGTAGTCGACACCCGTGGCCGCCCACATCTGAGGAAACATCGACAGCGGTGTGAACCCGGGCATGGTGTTCAACTCGTTGATGACTAGGCGACCGTCGGGGAAGACGAAGAAGTCGACGCGGGCCAGCCCTTCGCCGTCCACCGCCTCGAAAGCGTGGGCGGAGAAGGCTCGCAGCTGCTCGGTCACCTCGTCAGGAAGCATGGCTGGCACGTCTAACTCGGTGGACTGCCCCGAGGCGTACTTCGCCTCGAAGTCGTAGAACTCGTGGCCGCCGGCCACCCGGATCTCGGCCGGGAGACTGGTGTCCACGCCACCGTCGAGACGCTCCAGAACGCCGCACTCAACCTCACGGGCTCCTTCGGCGGAGACTTCGAGCAGCACCTTGGGGTCGTGTCGGAAGGCCTCGACCAGGGCGTCGTCGAGCTCGGACGCGTCGTGAGCCTTGCTGATGCCGAGGCTCGAGCCACCCCTGGCAGGCTTGACGAACAACGGGTAGCCGAGCTCCGCCGCCTGCTTCCGGATGCCCTCAGGACCCTGCGCCCACTGCTTCGTTGTCACCGCCACGCTAGGCATCACCGGCAGTCCGGCCGCGATCAGGGCGACCTTCATGAACGCTTTGTCCATCGACACCGCGGAGGCGAGTACGCCGGCCCCGACGTACCGAACGCCCGCCATCTCGAGCATTCCCTGGATGGTGCCGTCTTCGCCCCACGGGCCGTGCAACAGCGGGAAGACGACGTCGACCTCCCCTAGCACCTGAGGCGCGGAACCCGTCTCAGACACGATCAGGTCCGTACTGGACTCCCCCTGCGCCAACGCCACCCCGGGACGGGTGGCGTCAACGGTGGGAAGTCCTTCGGGCCCGTCGAGTCGCAGACGATCGAGATCACCCGACTCCAGCACCCACCGACCCTCCGGCGTGATGCCGACGGGAACGACGTCATAGGTCGATCGGTCGATCGCGGCCAGCACACTGCCGGCGGTGACGCAGGAGATTGAGTGTTCACCGGAACGGCCGCCGAAGACGACAGCGACGCGAGGCTTTCGGGGAGGCTGATTCATCGAGAAGACCCTAGCCGCCTAGTCTCGAGTCATGACCGATGGCACGCCCGACCTGCCCACCGACTCCTCCTCTGCGGCGTCACGCCCGCTCGCTCCAGCCACCGTGGTGGTGACCGCTGGGCGCCCAGACCGTGAGCCCGACGCCCCCTTGAACACCCCGATCACGATGGCCTCCACCTATGTCGCTGGTGGCGCGGTCGACTACGGCCGCTACGGCAACCCGTCCTGGGCGGCGTTCGAAGACGCACTCGGCGCGCTCGAGCACGGCAGGGCGCTTTCCTACGCATCCGGCATGGCCGCCATCGCCGCCGTCCTGGATCTGGTCGGGAGCGAGGGGGTCGTTGTCGCACCGCGGCACGCCTACAACGGTTCGATCATGGCCATGGCCGAGCTCGAGAGTCGAGGGCGGCTGAAGGTGAATCTCGTGGACGTCACGGACACCGACGCGGTGATCGCTGCCAGCGACGGCGCAGCCCTGGTGTGGCTCGAGTCGCCCACAAACCCTGCGCTCGAGATCGCCGACCTCGCGACGATCATCCCGGCCGCCCAGGCCAACGATGCCTACGTGGTCGTTGACAACACCTTCGCCACTCCCCTGTTGCAGCAGCCGCTCCTGCTCGGTGCCGACATCGTGGTGCACTCGGTCACGAAGTACCTCGCAGGGCACAGTGATCTGCTGATGGGGGCGATCGTCACCGCCGACGACCAACTGTGGAGCGTGCTCAAGAGCCGTCGCGATGTCACCGGCGCTGTCCCCGGGGCGATGGAGTCGTTCTTGGCCCTCCGTGGCCTGCGCACCCTGCACCTGCGGGTCGAACGCGCCCAGTCCAACGCCGCCGAGTTGGCCCAACGTCTGGCCAAGCATCCCGCAGTCGCTGAGGTCCGTTACCCCGACATGGGCGGGATCGTTTCGATCGTGCTCGCCGCCGGTGCCCTCGCGGCCGACCTACTCACCCACAAAACCTCACTCTGGGTCCACGCCACCTCCCTTGGCGGGGTGGAGTCCACCTTCGAGCGTCGTCGTCGCTGGAAGACCGAGGCGCCGACCATCCCCGACGCGCTGGTGCGTCTCTCGGTGGGCATCGAAGACGTCGAGGATCTGTGGGCCGACCTCTCGAAGGCCTTGGACGACCTTCAGGAGTGACCCGGCAGCCAGCCGAGGGCCGGCCACCGACTAGTCGGTTTCGGCCTTCGTGTCGCGTGCGATGAAGGCTTCCATCATGTCCTTGGCCGTCATCCGGCCGGCGACCACTTCGTCGACGTACTCGGCGATCGGTGCATCGGCGCCAGACTGCGCGGCCAATGCGCGCAGGGACGAACAGGACTTAGCGCCCTCCGCGACCTGGTTGGTCGAGGCGTAGATCTCGTCGGTGGTCATCCCCTGCCCCAACT
>CBDTZB010000370.1:0-3524 GCA_965364795.1 uncultured Nocardioides sp. | reverse complement strand
CTTCGGGGAAGATGCCCAGGCAGAACCGGAGCATCCCGAAGGTGCCGATCTTGTCCAGCACACAGACCAGCAGCACGCTGGTCCCCGGGGTGGCTTTCTCCGTGGTGTCGGCCAACCAGGTGTGGACCGGGAAGAGCGGCGCCTTGATCGCGAAGGCGACGAAGAATCCGATGAACAGGACGCGACCGGCGTTGGTGTTGATGTCCAGTGCCATCAGGTCGCTGAGCAGGTAGGACGGGGCGCCTTCCTGGGCCGAGACGACGTAAAGGCCGATGACCGCGGCGAGCAGGATGAGACCGCCCGCGAGCTGGAACATCAGGAACTTCATCGCCGCAGCACCGCGACCGGCCCGGCCGAAGCCCCCGATGAGGAAGTACGCCGGAATCAGCGTGGCCTCGAACACGACGTAGAAGAAGAAGACGTCCGTGGCCGCGAAGACCGCGAGGGACAGGGCCTCAAGGGCGAGGACCCAGGCATAGAAGGCCTGGGGGTTCTCGTCCCCTTCGTTCCACCCTGCGACCAGCACCACTGGCACCAGCACCACGGTCAGCAGGATCATCAACAGACCCAGGCCGTCGACGCCGAGGGCGTAGTTGACGCCGAAGGCGCCGATCCAATCGTGGGTCTCGGTGAACTGCATCCCGTCGCCGACGTTGTACGCCGTGGCGATCAGGACAGCGATGAGCAAAGTCACCGCGGAGAACCCGACCGCGATCTGCTTGGTCAGTGCGGCCGGAGCGAAGGCCACCACGAGCGCGCCAGCAAGCGGCACGAGCAGGAGCAGCGTCAAGATCGGCAGGTCGTTGAAGGCAGACTGCATCAGAGGTTCACCACCAGGAGGGCCACGACGACGAGGATGACGCCGGCCATGACCGATAGGGCGTAGGAGCGAACGAAACCGTTCTGCACCTTGCGCAGTTGCGAGCCGATGGCTCCGATGGCCGCGGCGGAACCCGTGAAGATCCCGTCGGCGCCCGAGCGGTCGAACGTGACGAGACTCCCGACCAGGCGGCGGCCGGGTTCGACCACCAGCCCTTCGTTAATCGCGTCCCCGCAGAGATCGGCCCGAGCGGCCTTGGTCACGAAAGATACGTCCTGGGGCGCAGTGTCAGGCACCTTCTGCAGACCGACCAGGATCCAGGCGACCGCGACACCGACGGCCACGACGCTCACGGTCAAGATGGTCACCACGATGGCGGGGATGGCGGGCGAGTGCTCCCCCGCCTCGCCGACGACCGGCGCCAAGAACTCGACGATGAAGTCTCCAAAGAGCAGGAATCCGCCGAGGATCGACGCAGCAGCCAGGACGATCAACGGGAACGTCATCACCTTGGGCGACTCGTGCGGCTCGACGCCCTTGCGCCAGCGCTTGTCGGTGAAGAAGGTCATCAGCATCAGGCGGGTCATGTAGAAGCCGGTGATGCCGGCACCGATCAGAGCGCAAACGCCGACGATCAGGTTCTGGTCCAGGGCGACCTCGATGATCTTGTCCTTGGAGAAGAAGCCGGAGAACCCAGGGAAGCCGATGATGGCGAGGTAGCCCATCGCGAAGGTGACGAAGGTGATCGGCATGAACTTCTGCAGGCCGCCGTAGTGGCGCATGTCGACATCGTCGTTCATTCCGTGCATCACCGAACCGGCACCGAGGAACATGTTGGCCTTGAAGAACCCGTGGACGATGAGGTGGAAGATCGCGAAGGCGTAACCCGCCACACCGAGTCCAGCGCCGAGCATCATGTAGCCGATCTGGCTCATCGTGGATCCGGCGAGAACCTTCTTGATGTCGTCCTTCGCGCAACCGATGATCGCACCCCAGATCAGGGTGACGGTCGCAACGATGACGACGACCGTTTGGGCATCGGGAGCCAACTCGAAGATGAAGTTGGAACGGACGATCAGGTAGACCCCCGCGGTCACCATGGTCGCCGCGTGGATGAGAGCGGAGACCGGGGTCGGGCCCTCCATGGCGTCAAGGAGCCAGGCCTGGAGCGGCACTTGGGCCGACTTGGCGCAGGCGCCGAGGAGCAGCAGCAGACCGATCGCGGTCAACGTGGCCTCTGAAGCACCCGAGGACGCGGCGGAGATGCCGCTGAAGCTGGTGGTGCCGAAGGTGACGAAGAGCAACATGATCGCCAGGGACAGACCCATGTCACCGACCCGGTTGATGACGAACGCCTTCTTGGCGGCCGCTGCCGCTGACGGCTTGTGCTGCCAGAAACCGATCAGGAGGTACGACGCGAGGCCGACTCCCTCCCAGCCGAGGAAGAGTCCGAGGTAGTTCTCGGCCAGCACCAGCATCAGCATCGCCGCGACGAAGAGGTTGAGGTAGGCGAAGAAGCGCCGACGACGAGGATCGTGCTCCATGTAGCCGATCGAGTAGACGTGGATCAACGATCCGACGCCGGTGATCAGCAGCAAGAAGAGCGCCGACAGCGGGTCGTAGAGCAGATCCATGCCCACGTCGAGGCCGCCGACCTGGATCCAGTCGTAGAGGTGTTGGGCGACCTGGCGGTCTTCCTGATCGCGCCCGAGGAGTTGGAAGAACATGACCAGGCTGAGGAGGAAGGAGCCGACCGGAAGCGCGGTGGCCAGCAGATGGCCCCACTTATCCGTGGCTCGGCCACCGAGCAGCAGGACGACGGCGCCCGCGAGCGGGAGGGCAACGATCAGCCAGAGCAGGGAGAAGATCCCGTCCGCGGTGCCGGGATCCACCACGGGGATGGACGACTCGGAGAGTGCATACATGTGGAGAGTTCTCCTAGAACTTCAGCAGGCTCGCGTCGTCGACCGAGGCCGAGCGACGAGTCCGGAAGATGGTCATGATGATGGCCAGGCCGACCACGACCTCGGCGGCAGCGACGACCATCACGAAGAAGGCGGCGATCTGACCGTCGAGGTTTCCGTGCTGGCGGGCGAAGGCCACCAGCGCGAGGTTGGAGGCGTTGAGCATCAACTCCACGCACATGAAGACCACCAGGGCGTTGCGTCGCGTCAGGACCCCGACACAACCGATGGTGAAGAGGATCGCCGAGAGGACGATGTATTCGGTCATGACCGGGGTCCCTCCTCATCCGTAGCGGTGTTCACGTCTTCTTCGGTCGTGGCTGCTGCCGCGTTCCGTCCGGAGGTCTCCGGCATGGTCGTCGGGTCGATCCCCATCCGGCGGTGCATCTCTTCGATGTCCTCGGCCAGGGCGGGCGCGGAGCGCACTGTCCCACGAGCCGCGAGCACCCGGGAGATCGAGGCCTCGGCGGTGGTTCCGTCCGGCAGCAGGGCCGGGGTGTCGACCGCGTTGTGTCGGGCGAAGACGCCGGGCGTGGGCAGCGGGCCGAGCGGCTTGCCGGTCGCGGCGTAGTCACGGACCCGCTGTTGAGCCAGTTCGGCCTGACCGGGCTTGGGGGTCAGGCGCTCCCGGTGCGCGAGCACCATCGCTCCGACCGCCGCGGTGATCAACAGAGCGCTGGTCGTCTCGAAGGCGAAGACGTAACGGGAGAACAGGACGTTGGCTAGCGCCTCGATGTTGC
>CBDTZB010000369.1:0-3544 GCA_965364795.1 uncultured Nocardioides sp. | reverse complement strand
AGGCCCAACTCCTCCACGTCGTCCTTGTCGAACTGGCTCATCGGGAAGCCCGCAAAACTGGCTTCGACCGGGGTTCGGTCCAGCAGCGTCGCGTCGGAGAGCAACACCCCACAGGGGTGCATCGCGATATGACGGGGTAAACCGTCTAGTCGTTCGACCAAGCCAAACATCAGATCGAGTCGCTCCTCGGCCAGTCCTGCAGCCCGCAACTCGGGGAGGTCACGCAGAGCGGCCCGGGCGTCGCGGGCCCGGATGTGAGGGAACATCTTCGCGATCGTGTCGATCTCGGCCGGTGGCATCCCCAACGCAGCTCCGACATCCCGCACGGCGTGCCGCACCCGATAGGTGTCCATCATCGAGACGCACACGCATCGTTCCCCGCCATAGGTGTCGAGGATCGCCTTGTAGACCTCCAGTCGTCGCGCTGATTCAACGTCGATATCGATGTCAGGCAGCGCACGCCGAAGTGGAGAGAGGAAACGCTCCATCAACAATCCATGCCGGATGGGGTCCACCCCTGAGATCCCGAGAAGGTAGTTGACCAGGCTGCCGGCACCCGATCCACGGGCAGCAGAGCGCACCCCCATCTGTTTGATCAAATCGGTCACATCGCCGACGGTGAGGAAGTACGACGCATAGCCGAGCCCCCGAATCAGCTCGAGCTCATCATCGAGTCGTTTCCAGATCCGCTGTCGTGGCGCCGATCCGTAACGGTCGCCGATCGCCCCCTCACAGCGCGCCCGCAAGAACCCGTCCGCGTCAGTACCCCCGAACTCCGGGAAATGCACCTCTCCCATCCCCAGATCACGACGCGGATCCAGCGCACACCGGTCGGCAACCGCGCGGGTTGCTGCCAGCAGCGACCGCGCCGGATCACCGCCGGATCTGCCCTCGAACCCGCCAGCCCGACAGATCTCCTCAGCGATCTCGTACATCTGCTTGCCCGACTTCAAGAAGCCCTCGGCGTTGACCCGGTCCAGGTGTCGTCGATCCAGGGGCACCAGACGGCGAGCGGCATCGAGGACGTCCACGGTGATCGCGTCGCTCCGATCGGCGTAGCGGACCGCGTTGGTCAGCACGATGCCGAGCCCGGCCCGATCGGCGACCCTGGAGAGTCTGGCCGCATGCGGGGTGGTGCCCGGCCCCCACCCCTGGCCGGTCGATCCCAACCGGTGGGAGACCACCTCCACCACCAGGTGGGAGCGGGGCACCATCTCCTGCCACTCCCTCAACACGATCGCAGCCAGGTCGTCGCGGCGGCGGGTGACCGCTGGTCCCAGCGCGGAGTCGCTGCCGAGGATGACCATCAGGTTGTTGCTCGCCAAGAGCTCTCGGATCTCATCGGTGGCTGTCTCGAGGTCGAGCACCGGGGTCCCTCTGTCCCCCGCCAACTGAACTGCGGAGACCAGCCGGCACACCGCCGCCCACCCTGCGCGGCCACCCCCCGGGCCATCGGCCGAGGCCAGGAAACGGACCCGTGGCAATCCGCCCTGCTCGACGGGCTGATCGCGGTAGGCCCCTCCTCGGACCGGGGTTCGTGTGGGGGTCCTCCCGACGGGCTGCGTCGAGGTCAGAACCGCCGGTCGGTAGGCGAGGCTCACGCCCAGGACCGGGTTGATCCCCGCCCGTGCGCAGGCCTTGGCGAACTTCACCGCGCCGTAGGTGCCGTCCCGATCCGTCAACGCCAGGGTGTCCATCTCCTGCTCGGCGGCGCGTTCCACCAGGACATGGGGATGCGAGGCGCCGTACTGCAGGGAGTAGCCGGAAGCCACGTGAAGATGAACGAACGGGTCGGACACGGCGGACTCAGCTCACGTGTCGGACGAGGCGCACCGGCGCCGGAGCGTGCGGGACCAGCCCGAGCATCTGTTCCACGACCCCGAGGAACCGGTCGGCGTCACGCACCAGGTCATCGGCATCCCGCTCGGTGACCACTCGGGTCGACCCTGCTTCGGCCGCAGCACGTTTCGCCGCACCAGCCGCGAAGAACCGGGCCCACTCGGCGAGCTCGGGAGCCACTTCGCTCAACAGCACCCAGGCGTTCTTCTGGGGACGGCGTCGAGCAGGGGCCGGCTGCGCTCTTGCTGCGAGCAGCGCGGCGGCCGCTCGCAAGGCAGCGACGTGGGCGCAGGCGTAGCGGGTCGGGATGTCGGGCGTCGACATCGCCTCGCTGAGCGACTCCGCCGACCGGAGCAGATAGGAGTGCGTCGTCGCAGGCAGGGCATAGGGGTTGGCCTGCTCCACAGGTCGGGTCGAGATGGTCATCAGTCCACGCATCCGATCAGTCGCCAGGATGCGTCCGACCAACTGAAGGCGAGGTCGAAGACCCCGCTGGAACTGGCCACCGCTCCCATGGCGCGCGAGGCCTCCACCCGCCACATCTCGCGCTCCTCGAGGAGTTCGCCCAAGGAGCGAGGGGGGGCTGTGCTGCCTGCTGATGTGCCTCCGGCATCGGCGCCGACCAACTCGCTGCGGGTCGCTCGCGCGTCCTCGCCCAGCCACCACGGGCCAGTTTCGACCCATTGGGCCACCACCGTGCGCACCTTCCACAGCCGTCCGCGCCAAAGAAACTGCTCGGGACCTTCCTGGCCAGTCTCCGAAGTGGCCCCGGAGCCACTCACCCAGCCTCGGCGCACCTCCACCGGATCGTCATAGCGTCGCATCGCCTTCTCCTCTCGAACCGCCCCCGAGAACAACGCTCAGGGATCAGGACTCAGCGGCGCGGGGTTGAGGTCGCCCCACCAAGTCGTTCGAACGCGTGTTCGAACGACTTCAAGGTACACCTGCCCACCGACATCACGTCAAGAGTGGATCGATCCGACTGTGGAGAACGGGATCGATGCCCCCCAGCGGAGTCGCGCTCAGGCGCCCACGGAGATGGTCGAGCCGCGCAGAAAAGCGCTGGTGTCCCGGTGGAACAGCAACGCCAGGATGACGAACTCCAAGAGAATCGAGGCTGCGGAGACGATCACGAAAACCATCGGTGGATTCGTGCGCAGTCCCGCGACGGTCGCGAGCAGGACCGCGAGCACGATCGACACCAACGAGTAGCGCGCCCACGGGTGGCCGGTGCGCAAGAAGGGCACCAGCACCAGGATCAGCCCGGCGACGACCACGAACAACACCAACGCCACCGGCGCGAAGGCCGGCGGCTTGATCGCACTGTCGACCGGGTGTCCGACCGACCAAGAAGCGATCAGTTCGTCTCGGAAGATCACGACCAACGCAGCGGTCACCGCTCCGACCAGAACCAGCGCACGCAGACCCCAGATGGCACGGAGCACCGAATCCGGCAACTTCACTCTGGTTCTCCTTCGTAGCGCGCTGTGTCTGATCGCGGTCACGAGCCGACCATCTGCCGGTCGGTCGTGTCCCATTGCCTCTATGGTCCCATCCATGGCAACTGAGCATCCAGGGATCGGCCGCTTCCGAGACGCGCACCACCGTCTCGGCGGGGTAGGCGAAGTCGTCATCCTGCCCGATTCGGTCCACACCGCAGCATTGGCCGCCCAGGCCCTGGGGTGTGAGGTCGGCGCCATCGCCA
>CBDTZB010000368.1:0-3551 GCA_965364795.1 uncultured Nocardioides sp. | reverse complement strand
AGACGTTCGGCACCATCACCCAGTCGTAGGCATCGACGAACATCTCCATGAACCACTCGTAGACCTCGTCGGGGTCGATCCGCAGCAGCGACATCGCGTTGCCGAGCACCATCAGGCGTTCGATGTGGTGGGCATAGCCGTGCTCCAGAACCTTTTCCAGCACATGATCGACCGGAGCCAACCCGGTTTCCGCTGTCCACCACCCGTTGGTCAGCGAGCGGCCGTGATCCAACCGGTTCCCATTGCGCATCGCGCGCCCTTGATGGACGTAGGTCGCCCGCATGTATTCACGCCAGCCGATGAGTTGCCGCACGAACCCCTCCAGCGACGCCAGCGGTACGTCGTCCCGCTCCCCCACCTCAAGCGCCCGACGCAGGATCAACTTCGGTGAGATGAGGCCGACGTTGAGCCCTGGCGTCAGCAGCGAGTGGAAGACAAAGGGCTCGTTGGTCGAGAGCGCGTCCTCATAGGGCCCGAACTCGTGGAAACGCGTGGCGAGGAAGTCCTCGAGACCTGCCTCCGCCTCCAGATGACTCGTGGGCCAAGCGAAGGCATCGGGGTTCCCTGGGTTGTCGGGGAAAGCGCGCTTGACCCAGGCGATGGCTTCGGTGACCTCGGGGTGTCGATCCGGGCGCTGTGGCTGTGGCACTGCGTGGTTCTTGGGGAGCTTCTTCCGGTTGTCCTCATCGAAGGACCACTGACCTCCGTACGGTTCGCCGTTCTCGACCAGAACGTCGAGACGCCGACGCTGCCAGGTGTAGAACGTCTGCATCCGCGGCCGAGTGGACCCCTCGAAGAAGTCGGCTAGCTGCCGCCTGGTGGTCAGGAAGTTAGGCGACTCAAGGACATCCTCTGCGCGTAGATCGATGCCGGCATCACCGATCGCCGCGTGTAGGTCCTGCCCCAGCCAGTCGTCGACCACGTCGTACGCCGTGACTCGGGTCGGCTTCAACCCCTCGATGGTCCTCGCCACCGCGGCGCGGCTGGTGGTGCGTGCGTCGGTCTCGACGTACTCGACCCTCAAACCACGCTCGCGAACTCGGGTCGCGAACCGCTTCATGCTGGCCCGATGCAGGATCAGTTTCTGGGTGTGGAAGCGGTACTGACGAAACATCAGGTCGTGCTCAACCAGAACGAAGACCGTCCCGGCCCCGGCGTCGAGGTGGGATTCGAAGAGTTGATGCGGCAACACCAGACGAACCACTCGCTCCGACATGACCCCACGATAGGCGCGGCATCACTAACCTCGGGTCATGAGCCTCCTCGCCTCCTGGACTGCGTCCGAACACACTGCCGATGGCAAGACCTTTCCGACCTACCGCAAGGGCTCGGGTCCCGGGGTGATCGTGATCCACGAGATCCCGGGTCTGACCGACAAGGTGATCGGCTTTGGCGAGGAGGTGGTGGCCGCTGGGTACACCGTGGTGATGCCCAGCCTTTTCGGAACCCCTGAGGCGCCGTTCAGCGTCGGGGCGATCGCGAGGGTGTTGCCCAAGGTGTGCATCAGCAGGGAGTTCACCAAACTCGCCACCCGGGAGACCACGCCGATGGCCGACTGGCTGCGGAGCCTCGCCCGTGGGTTGCACGCCGAACTCGGCGGACCTGGGGTAGGTGCACTGGGGATGTGTTTCACCGGTGGGTTCGCACTCGCCATGATGGTCGACGAGTCGGTTGCCGCTCCAGTCCTGTGCCAGCCCTCGGTGCCGTTCTCGGTGGGAAAGGAGAGGTCGGCGGATCTGAACCTGTCCCCCGCCGATCTTTCAGCAGTCAAGAAGCGGGCGGCCGCGGGCTGTCAGGTTCTGGGGCTGCGGTTCACCGGCGACTCGGCCGTCGGCACCCGCTTCGAGACGCTCAGCCACGAGATCGGTGACGCCTTCATCAAAGTCGAGTGGCCCGGCAAGGGGCACTCGACCGTCACCGAGCATCGCCAGCAAGACGGTGTCGACCGGGTGTTGGCGTTCTTCGGGGAAAAGCTCAAAGTTGGGTCACAACCCTAATCACGGGATGGCGACGAGAGCGAGAGCAGTCAGGGACACCGTCCAAGAGACGAAGCTGCCGACCAGGAAGTACTCCGTCACCTCATGAATACCCGGCCCGTTGGTCCCGTCTGAGCTCGCTGATTGAAGCTCGGGGAAACGCAGGAGTCCCTTGGCCGCGATCACGATGCTGGCCGCCGTGATCGCTCCCGCGAGGCCCAATCCGACGATGAGCAGTCGCTCCATCGGTCCGAGTAGGCGCCCGCCTTTGAGGGAGGGCGCGGTCCCCGTCGAGGTCCGGAGGGGACTCGTCGTGCCACTCGCTCCCAGCACAAGCCGAACCAGAACATTGCCAGTCGAGAGCTGCACCAGCAGCACTCCGAGAATCACCAGTGCGCGGTCGGGAGTCAGACCGGCGAGTAGCGGCAACGTCGAAGCATCGAGCCAGCCGCCCAGCTTCCCTCCCTCGGGCGTCGGCCCTGCCGAGGCGACGAGGGCCAGCAGTAATCCCATCCCCAACACGGTTAGGGGAATTGCGAACCGTCCGCTCCGGAAGCCGTAGGTAACGCTCTCGCCCCAGGCGACAGAGCCGACGGCCGCCCCTAGAAGCAAGAACCACTCGGCACCCTGAACCCCGCACAGCATGCCGAGCAAGACAACCGCGAACGCACTCACCACTTCCGCCAGTCGTGGCCAGCGACCCCAGGAGAACACCAAATCGCAGGTGCCGACGCCGATCAACAGCAGCCCTAACCACGTCACGCCTGTGCTCCCATCCACTCGTTCATGCTCACGAGGACACCGATGCCGTCGCGTCGAACTCGCTGGGAGATGGCCGAGGTTGATACGCCGGTCTGCTCGGCGATCTCCCGTTGTGTCCGTCCGCTCAGGAGACCACGCAGCACCGACAACGAGCGCTCATCGAGTCGACCGACCAGTTCGTCGCGGGCCAGCAGGGCCGCTCTGATGGCGCCAACACTCTCCTCGGGATCAGCCGAGCAGTAGGCCGTTCGTGACGACCTCGTCGGCGCTCTGCTGGCCAGTTCTTTCGCGGTCTCGATCGCCTCTCGTGCTGCCCACCATCCAGGACCGTCCTCGATCCCCTTCACCGGATCCAGGACTTCGGTGACGCCACGGCCGATGCCGTGCCGGACGTCCCAAGTGGGCAGTAGGGCCAGGCGAAGTGCCTGGGTGATCTCAACGGCCGCCCCCAACGACGGGACCGTGCCTTGGTATTCGTCCCCGACCGTGATCCTGAAGTCGGTTTGCCACCGTTCATTGATTTCTGCCAGGGAGGAGAGCAACATGCGGTGCAGTCCCTCGCGGTCCGCTGCTTGCCGTGACGCAATGACGTCTCCGATCACGACCAGGACAGTCTGCGCCTCCGACATATGAAGATCCTACCTTCATTTGTTCCAAATGAATACATAGGCTTCACGTCAGGTTGTGGCAAAGGTTCCCGCTGGTGCTCGCCCTGAGCGGCTACAGCAGAATGGAGCCGTGTCCGACTTGAGTGTGTTCCTGATCGTGGCTCTGGGTGCCGGCCTTATCGCCTCGAGTGTCCGACTCCCCCCG
>CBDTZB010000367.1:0-3556 GCA_965364795.1 uncultured Nocardioides sp. | reverse complement strand
GTGAAGCCAGCGGCGTGGTGCAGGTCGTGGTCCGCGACGAAGAGGTCGCCCACGCACTGCGTAGCGAGTTCTGCATCAAGGTCACCGGTCAGGTGAGCCTGCGACCCGAGGGCAACGCGAACCCCAACCTGCCCTCCGGGGCCGTCGAAGTCATCGCGGAGAACCTCGAGGTGCTCAGCGCGGCAGCAACGCTTCCGTTCCCCATCGACGAGCACGTGGAGGTCGGTGAGGAGGCTCGCCTGCGGCACCGCTACCTCGACCTGCGTCGCTCCGGCCCCAACGCCGCGCTCCGCCTGCGCAGCAAGATCAATCAGGCCGCCCGCGCCGTTCTCGACGCTCACGAGTTCGTCGAGATTGAAACCCCCACGCTGACGCGCTCGACACCAGAAGGTGCGCGCGACTTCCTGGTGCCCGCACGCCTCCAGCCCGGCAGCTGGTACGCCCTGCCGCAGAGCCCGCAGCTGTTCAAGCAGTTGCTGATGGTCGCTGGGATGGAGCGCTACTACCAGATCGCGCGTTGCTACCGCGACGAGGACTTCCGCGCCGACCGGCAGCCGGAGTTCACCCAACTCGACATCGAAATGAGCTTCGTCGAGCAGGAGGACGTCATCGCGCTGATGGAGGACATCCTCGCCGCGATGTGGAAGCTGATCGACGTGAACATCCCGCGCCCGATCCCTCGGATGACCTACGCCGAGGCGATGGCGAAGTACGGCTCCGACAAGCCGGACCTGAGGATGGGCAACGAGCTGGTCGAGTGCACGGAGTACTTCGCCGACACCACCTTCCGGGTCTTCCAGTCCGAGTACGTCGGCGCCGTGGTGATGCCCGGTGGGGCGAGCCAGCCACGCAAGAAGCTTGACGCCTGGCAGGAGTGGGCCAAGCAGCGCGGCGCCAAGGGTCTGGCCTACGTCCTGGTCCAGGAGGACGGCGAACTCGGCGGCCCGGTGGCCAAGAACCTCACCGACGCGGAGCGCGCCGGGCTGGCAGCACACGTGGGCGCCGCGCCGGGGGACTGCATCTTCTTCGCGGCCGGGGCAGCCAAGCCCAGCCGCGCCCTCCTGGGCGCCGCTCGCCTGGAGATCGGCCACCGCTGTGGCCTGATCGACGAGGCTGCCTTCGCGTTCACCTGGGTGGTCGACGCTCCCATGTTCGAGCCGGCCTCCGATGCGGTCGCCAGCGGCGATGTCGCGGTGGGCGCGGGAGCCTGGACAGCAGTGCACCACGCCTTCACCGGCCCGAAGCCCGAGTTCGCCGACACCTTCGACACCGACCCCGGCTCGGCCCTCGCCTTCGCCTACGACATCGTCTGCAACGGCAACGAACTCGGTGGCGGCTCGATGCGAATCCACCGCGAAGACGTGCAGAAGCGCGTCTTCTCGGTGATGGGGCTCAGCGAGGCTGAGGCAGAGGAGAAGTTCGGCTTCCTCCTCGAAGCGTTCAAGTTCGGCGCACCACCTCACGGCGGTATCGCGGTGGGCATGGACCGCATCTGTGCCCTGCTTGCCGGCACCGACTCGATCCGCGAAGTGATCGCCTTCCCGAAGAGCGGAGGAGGCTTCGACCCCCTCACCTCGGCTCCGGCTCCGATTACGGCCGAACAACGTAAGGAAGCCGGTGTGGACGGTCCCATCAAGAAGATTGAACTGACAGGCGCTCAGACCGCCGAATAATTTAGTGCCAGCGCCACTGTCGTGGTCGACACCAGATCGTTACGGCGCGGTGCTCGCCTCGACGCTTGGTGTCCCCTAGGGTCGAATCGCGCCCGATCCGGGTGTGGATCTCGGTATCGATCAAAAGGAGAACGATTTCATGCGACGTGTCCCACGCTCCATGCGGACCGTTGCTGCTGTTAGCGCGCTGGGTCTTGTACTCGCGGCTTGCGGAAGCGACAGTGACGATTCGAATGGCAACGCCTCAGCCGAAGGCGGCGGTGAGATCACCGTCAAGGGTTGCAACCCTGAGAACCCCCTCGTCCCCGGAAACACCTCGGAGACCTGCGGCGGAAACGTCCTCGACGTGGCCACTGCGAAGTTGATCCACTACAAGACCGAAGACGCCTCGCCCGAGATGGACATCGCGGAGTCGATCGAGACTGAGGACAACCAGACCTTCACGGTCACCCTCAAGGACTACAAGTTCTCCGACGGCAGCCCGGTCACCGCGGCCAGCTTCGTGGACGCGTGGAACTACACCGCCTACGGCCCCAACGCTCAGCAGGGTAGCTACTTCTTCGAGCCCTTCCAGGGCTACGGCGACCTGCAGTGCGACCCCGAGGGCAAGGCCGGCGAGAACGACGACGCTTGCGAGGTGGCCCCTCCGGTCGCCGAGGAGATGTCGGGCCTGAAGGTCGTTGACGACAAGACCTTCACCATCACGACCACCGAGAAGGTCTCGAACCTTGCGGTCCGCCTGGGCTACACCGCCTTCGCGCCGCTGCCCGAGTCGTTCTTCGAGGACCCCGAGGCCTACGGCAAGCTGCCCGTGACCGCTGGTCCCTACAAGGTCGACAGCTTCACCCCGAACAAGTCGATCGAACTGTCGAAGAACCCCGAGTACTCCGGTGAGTACGCCGGTCAGGTCGACAAGATCACCTTCCGCATCTACACGGACCCGACTGCTGCCTACCGCGACGTCGTCGCCGGCAACATCGACATCACCGACGAGATCCCCGCCGACGTCCTGCCCGACCGGGCCTGGGTCGACGAGCTCAGCGGCAATGGTGAGTCCCGCGAGGTCGGCGTGATCCAGACGATCGGTATCAACCCGACCGTCGACCAGCGTCTCGACAACCCTGACCTGCGCAAGGCCATCTCGATGTCCATCGACCGTCAGACCATCATCGACGCAGTCTTCGCGGGTACCCGCGAGCCCGCGACCGGTTGGGTCTCGCCCGTCGTTGACGGCTACAAGGCCGACCAGTGCGGCGAGGCGTGTGTCTATGACCCCGCCAAGGCCAAGGAGCTGTGGGATGGCGCCGGCGGCATCGAAGGCGGTCTGACCCTCACGGTCAACGGCGACGGCGACCACGGGCCCTGGTCCGAGGCTGCTTGCAACTCGATCCGTCAGGCTCTCGACGTGGAGTGCAACTCGACGCAGACCGTCGACTTCGCGACCTTCCTGACCGACCTCGGTGAGCGCAAGATCAAGGGCATGTTCCGTCAGGGATGGCAGATGGACTACCCGTCCATCGAGAACTTCCTCGTGCCGCTCTACTCGAAGAACGCTTCGTCGAACTACTACGACTTCGACGACGCTGACTTCCAGCGCCTGACCACCGAGGCCGCTGCGGCTGAGGACCTGGACGAGGCCAACAGCCTCTACCAGCAGGCTGAGGAGCGTCTGGCTGCCGACATGCGGATCATCCCGCTGTGGTACTCCGTGGGCAACGTTGGCTGGTCCAACAATGTCGACAACGTGCAGTTGAACGCCTTCGGCGTGCCCGTCTACGCGGACATGACCGTTAAGTAACACCCAGCAACAACCCGGTGGGCCGGTCATCGCAATGGTGGTCGGCCCACCGGCAGGTCTACAGCAGTTTCGGGTAGTTCGGCGC
>CBDTZB010000366.1:0-3567 GCA_965364795.1 uncultured Nocardioides sp. | reverse complement strand
AACACGGCATCGAGGTCTGCGGTGAGTTCGACCTCGACGCCGGCGCGCTCAAGGGAGCGCACGACGGAGCGAAGATTCCCCGACCCGTAATCGAGGACAGCAACTGACTTCATCAGATGGTCACGTCTACAAGGAGCCCTTGGTCGAGGGAACCCCGGTCTCGCGGGGGTCGATCGCAATGGCGTCCCGCAACGCTCGCGCCACGGCCTTGAACTGTGTCTCCACGATGTGGTGCGGCTCCCGACCGGCGAGCACGCGGACGTGAAGGGCCAGGTGAGCGTGGAAGGCCAGGGTCTCGAAGACGTGGCGGGTCAGGGCACCGATGTAGCCGACCGAGTTGCCGCCGCCGCCGAGCACGACGTACTCCTGCCCAGCCGGTTCACCGGTGTGGACGCAGTACGGACGACCTGAGACGTCGACGACCGCCTGGACCAGCGCTTCATCCAAGGGCACCGTCGCATCGCCGAACCGGCGCAGGCCCTTCTTGTCGCCAAGCGCTTCACGCAGGGCCTGACCCAACACGATGGCGGTGTCCTCAACGGTGTGGTGAGCATCGATATGGGTGTCACCCGATGTGTGCACGGTGAGGTCGAGCAGGGCGTGACGAGCCAACGAGATGAGCATGTGGTCGTAGAAACCGACCCCCGTGGAGATGTCGTGCCGGCCGGTGCCGTCGAGGTTGATCTCGACCAAGACCTTCGACTCGCTGGTCTGCCGCTCGATGCGGGCGGTTCTACTCATCGGGATGCCTCTCTGTGGGCAACGGGGTGGGTGGTCAGTTGTTGGGTCAGGGCGTCCTTGAAGCGTTGCATCTCCTCGGCGGTGCCGATGGAGACGCGCAGCCAACCCTCCGGGCCAGTCTCCCGAACCAGGACGCCGCTGGCGAGAAGACCCTCCCACACGGCGTGACGGTCCTCGAAGGTGCCGAACAAACAGAAATTCGCATCGCTCTGCGCCACCACGAGTCCCTGGTCACGCAGCCACGTCACGGTCTGGTCGCGTTCGAGGCGGAGTCGGTCCACCTGTCCCAACAGTTCGTCGGCGTGCTTGAGGGCCGTCAACGCCACCGCCTGAGTGACCGCAGACAAGTGGTAGGGCAGACGCACGACCCTGATGGCGTCGCAGATCGCGGGATCCGCGGCCAGGTAACCCACCCGGGCACCAGCCAGGGCGAACGCCTTGCTCATCGTGCGGGTGACGACCAGGTTGCGGTGAGCCGGCAACATCTCCAAGGCACTGGGCGTGCCTTCGCGGCGAAACTCGCCGTACGCCTCGTCGACCACGACGATTCCCTGCTCCCCCACAGCCTCACACAACGTCGCGACGGCTTCGGGGGGCAGCGCCGTGCCGGTGGGGTTGTTCGGGCTGGGCAGCAACACGACCGAGGGTCGCTCGGTCTCGACCAACTTCCGGGCGGCGTCCAAGTCCAGCGAGAAGTCACTCTCCCTGCGCCCCGCCACCCAGTTGGTGTGGGTGTCCCGGGCGTACTCGGGATACATCGAGTACGTCGGGGCGAAGCTGATGGCCGTGCGACCAGGACCCCCGAAGGCCTGCAGCAGTTGCAGCATGATCTCGTTCGAGCCGTTGGCCGCCCAGATCTGCTCGGGTCGGACACCGTGCCCGAGATAGTCGGCCAGGGCGTCGCGCAGCGCGACGAACTCGCGGTCGGGGTAGCGATTCAGCGAGGAGGTGACCCGAGCCACCGCGGCCCCGACGTCCGCCATCACCGCCGCAGACGGCGGGTACGGGTTCTCGTTGACGTTGAGCTGGACCGGGGCAAGCTCAGCGGAGAGTTGGGGGGCGCCGTACGGCTCGATGCCGCGCAGTTCGGCCCGCAACGGCGGGAAAGTCACGAGTCCTCGGCAGGGTCGTCGAAGCGGACCCGGACCGCCGAGCCGTGGCCCGGTAGGTCCTCGGCCTCGGCCAGGGTCACGACGTGGTCAGCGACCTCGGCCAGTGCCTCGCGGGAGTAGTCCACGACGTGGATCGACTTGGTGAACGCGCGCACCGAAAGACCCAAGGAGGGGCAGGCGCCCCCGCCAGTGGGCAGCACATGGTTCGAGCCGGCGCAGTAGTCGCCCAGTGACACGGGAGCGTGAGCGCCCACGAAGATGGCCCCGGCATTGCGCACTCTGGCCGCCCAGGACGAAGCGTTCCGGGTCTGGATCTCCAGGTGCTCAGCGGCGTACCCGTTGACGATTTCGAGACCCTGCTCAAGGTCGTCGACCAAGACGATCGCGGATTGGGCGCCTCCCAGAGCCGTCTGGATGCGCTCGGTGTGGCGGGTGGCGAAGACCTGCTTCTCGAGTTCGACCTCCACCTCGTCGGCCAACTGCTCCGAGGGCGTGACCAGAACAGCGGCCGCGATCGGGTCGTGCTCAGCCTGGCTCACCAGGTCGGCAGCGACGTGGGACGCGACCGCGGTGTCGTCCGCCAGGATCGCGATCTCGGTCGGTCCGGCCTCGGAGTCGATACCCACGATGCCCTTGAGCAGTCGCTTGGCGGTCACGGTGTAGATGTTGCCCGGTCCGGTCACCAGGTCGACCTTGCGGCAGGGACCCACCCCGTAGGCGAACATAGCGATGGCTTGGGCGCCGCCGACGGCGTACACCTCTTCGACGCCGAGCAGGGCGCAGGCCGCCAGGATCGTGGGGTGCGGGAGCCCGGCCGCGGCGCCGCCGAAGGATTCCTTCTGCGGCGGGGATGCCAAGGCGATGGACGGAACGCCGGCCGCTTGAGCGGGCACCACGTTCATCAACACGCTCGAGACGAGCGGAGCGAGCCCGCCGGGGACGTAGAGACCGACCCGGTCGACGGGGACCTTGCGGTGGGTGACCCGGGCACCCGGCCCGAGATCGGTGATGACGTCGCTCTCCACCTCCGCGGCGCAGGTGGCGCGCAGACGGCGGATGGATTCCTCAAGCCCGGCGCGGATCTTGGGGTCCAGTGCCTTGAGCGCAGCGTGGGTGGCAGCCACCGGGACGGCGATGTTGTTCGGGTCCTCCACACGGACACCGTCGAACTTCTCGGCGAACTCCGCGATGGCCTCCAACCCACGGGTGCGCACCGCCTCGCAGATCGCCTGCACCGCCGGAACGGCCGCGTCGACATCCATCTCCGCTCGCGGTACGGCGGTGCGGTAGTCGATGGGGCCGGCCTGGGCCGCCCCGCGCAGATCGATCCGTCGAATCATGACCCCAATCCTACGAGCGTGGGGCACATGCCGCCGAACCGGCGAGCGGCGGTGGGACGCGGGTGATGGTCGGGTGACTACTGTTCAACCGTGCCCTCCACCCTGCCGATGTTCCCGCTCAACTCCGTGGTCTTCCCCGGACTGGCGGTGCCGTTGGCCGTGTTCGAGGAGCGGTACCGCGCCCTGGTGCGGCACCTTCTGCGGATCGAGAACCCGGCCGAGCGTCACTTCGGCACCGTGGCCATCCGCGAGGGGTACGAGGTCGGTGACCACGGCGCCCAGTCGCTGTACCGCGTCGGCGTGCGCATGCAGCTGACCGAGGTCGAGGGCAACGAGGACGGTTCGTTCGAGATCCTCGCGACCGCCCGCGACCG
>CBDTZB010000365.1:0-3577 GCA_965364795.1 uncultured Nocardioides sp. | reverse complement strand
ACGAGGTTGAGGTCGCGCAGGGCGATCTCGGCTGTGATCGTCGACATCAGGAACGGACGGTCCTCCGCACTGGCCTCGATGACGGTTCCCACACCACCGAGGCCCAGAACCGAGCCGGCCCCCGGTCGCACGCGCACCGAGATCGTGTCAGCGGGGCGTTCGTCGATGAACGCGAAGGCGCCGCTGATCTCGTCGACGGCGACCTGTTGGTCGGCCTGGCCGAGGTGATCGTCCGGCAGCCGCCGCAGGGCGGCCTCGGCAAAGCCTCGGGCGGCCCCCCGGTGTCCGGGTTCGGCGCGCTCGCCGACGAGCTTGACGATGGAATCGACCGTGTCGGTCACCGGAAACCTCGCGTCCCGTCGCTGGCCTGGTGATGCATCCGCAGGCTAGGCCCCCCGCCGGGCGGGGACCGGCGAAAACGAAGGACGCCCCGCGATCGCTCGCGGGGCGCCCTCCGAAGGTGTGGTCAGACCGACGTGGTCAGCTTGGCGAGGCCCGACTTGCGGTTCGCCGCGGTGTTCTTGTGCAGGACACCCTTGGTGACGGCCCGGTCGAGCTCGCGCGCGGCGGCCTTGAACTGGGCGGCCGTGGCGTCCTTGTCCCCGGAGGCGACAGCCTCGTGGAACTTGCGCACCTCGGTCTTGAGTGCCGACTTGACGGCCTTGTTGCGGAGGCGCGCCGTCTCTGACTGGCGGTTGCGCTTGATCTGCGACTTGATGTTCGCCATTTGGGGGCGCTCTTTCGGTTCCGGCGCACGTGGCGCCGCAGGCTTGGCTGGATGATGAGGGTCATGGGGCGCACGAGGGCCCGGACACGAAGCAGCGGCCACAGGTGGCCGCGGACTGGGGAGGGTAACGCGCGTGCCCCCGGTGGCCCATCGCCGCGCGAGCGCAGCGCGAACGGACGGTCGCGGGGGAGCAGCGAACCCCGCCGATACGATCGGGCCCACCTGTGGCCCCCAAGTTCGTCCGGCGTGGCCGTGCCCCCCTCAACCGTGCGAGACGCTTCGTGACCTATGCCATCGAGCGCATCCGCAACTTCTGCATCGTGGCCCACGTGGACCACGGCAAGTCGACGTTGGCTGACCGCATGTTGCAGGTCACCGAGACGGTCGACCCACGCAAGATGCGCGACCAGTACCTCGACAAGATGGACATCGAGCGCGAGCGCGGCATCACGATCAAGGCGCAGTCGGCCCGCATGCCGTACCGGCCCCACGGCAAGGACGGCGAGGAGTTCCTCCTCAACCTGATCGACACGCCCGGCCACGTCGACTTCTCCTACGAGGTGTCCCGTGCCCTGAATGCCTGCGAGGGAGCGATCCTCCTTGTCGACGCCGCCCAGGGCATGCAGGCGCAGACGATCGCGAACCTCTACCTGGCGCTGGAGGCCGGGCTGGAGATCATCCCGGTCCTCAACAAGATCGACCTCCCGGCCGCCGAGCCGGAGAAGGTTGCCCGCGAGATCTGCCACGTCATCGGCGGCGAGCCCGAGGACATCCTCAAGATCTCCGCCAAGACCGGCGTGGGCGTCCGTGAGGTCCTCAACCGGATCGTCGAGGTCGTCCCGCCGCCCGTCGGCGACCACAACGCCCCGGCCCGCGCCCTGATCTTCGACTCCGTCTACGACGCGTACCGAGGAACCCTCGTCTACTACCGCGTGATCGACGGCCGCCTGGAGAAGGGCACGAAGATCCGCATGATCGCCACCGGCTTCGAGGGCTACATCGACGACCTCGGTGTGCACTCGCCCGAGGAGACGATCATCGACGCGCTGGGCCCCGGCGAGGTCGGGATGTTCTCCGCCGCGATCAAGGAAGTCAGCCAGGCCAAGGTCGGCGACACGATCACCCTCGCGGGCAAGCACTACCTCGACGTCGAGGCCCTGCCCGGCTACCGCGAGCCGCTCCCGATGGTCTGGTCCGGGCTGTACCCGATCGACTCCGACGACTTCCCGATGCTGCGTGACGCGCTGGACAAACTCCAGCTCAACGACAGCTCGTTCGTGTTCGAACCGGAGACGTCCGTCGCCCTCGGGTTCGGCTTCCGCGCTGGCTTCCTGGGCCTGCTGCACCTCGACATCATCCTCGAACGCCTCGACCGTGAGTTCGGGATCCCGCTGGTCGCCACCGCCCCGTCGGTGAACTACCGCGTGACGATGACCCACAACAAGAACCCCGACGGCACGCCCGAGGTCATCCAGGTCTCCAACCCCCAGGACCTGCCTGACCCGAACCGGTACGAGTTCATCGAGGAGCCGACGGTCAAGACCATGATCATCACGCCGAGCGAGTACGTCGGCAAGATCATGCAGCTCTGCGAGAAGCGTCGCGGGACCATGCTGGCGATGGACTACCTCACCGAGGAACGCGTCGAGCTCCGGTACCTGCTGCCGCTGGCAGAGATCATCACGGACTTCTTCGACCAGCTCAAGTCGATGTCTCGCGGCTACGCGTCCCTGGACTACGAGCTCGGCGAATACCAGCGCGCTGACCTCGTCCGCGTCGACGTCCTGCTCAACGCCGAACCCGTCGACGCCTTCAGCTCCATCACGCACCGCGACACCGCGTACGAGTACGGCAAGTCGATCGTCGACAAGCTCAAGGAACTGATCCCGCGGCAGATGTTCGACATCCCGATCCAGGCCGCCATCGGCGCCCGGATCATCTCGCGCGAGACCATCAAGGCCAAGCGCAAGGACGTCACCGCCAAGTGCTACGGCGGTGACATCAGCCGCAAGCGCAAGCTGCTGGAGAAGCAGAAGGAAGGCAAGAAGCGGATGAAGATGGTCGGCCGCGTCGAAGTGCCACAGGAGGCCTTCGTGGCTGCACTGTCCACCAGCGGTGGAGGGACCGACCCCAAGAAGTGATCTGAACCACGAGATTCATCTGCACCCTCTGCGTCCCTCGACCCAGAGGGTGCAGGCGATTTACCCCTGTTTTAGGTGGATTTACAACTATTTGGTGACCAAGGGGCGGAAAGGCTACCGAGGAGTTCGAGAGTGATCTAGGTTACGTGCCAAGAAGGCAAGCCCGGGCGCAGCATGCGCCCGATCGGCACACGATTCAGGGGAGACGCATGCCCATCACCGAAGACACCAGTTTCATGGACACGATGCACCCGAACACCGCGGTGCAGTTCTGGGACCGTGTCGCCAGGTCCGCCGAGCGGGAAGCGTTCCGTTACCCGACCAAGGACGAGACCTGGGAGTCCATCACGTGGGCGCAGGCAGGTGAGATCGTCAGCAAGCTGTCCGGCGGTCTGCTGGCCCTTGGCCTTCAGCCCGAGATGCGCGTCGGCGTGGCATCGAGCACCCGGTACGAATGGATCCTTGCGGACCTCGCGATCGGTTGTGCCGGTGGCGCCACCACGACGGTCTATCCGACCACCAACGAAGAGGACACGGCCTACATCCTCGCGGACGCAGAGTGCCGTGTGGTCTTCGCCGAGGACGACGAGCAGATCGCCAAGCTCCGCGCCCGCAAGTCAGAGCTGCCCTACGTCTCCAAGGTCGTGACGTTCGAAGGGACCACCGACGGCGACTGGATCATCGGCAACGCCGACGGCACCGAGGCGTT
>CBDTZB010000364.1:0-3579 GCA_965364795.1 uncultured Nocardioides sp. | reverse complement strand
ACACCAGCAGGGTCAAGGCGATCCCGAAGGCCTGGAAGGCGGGCTTGCCCTCGGTGGAACCCAACACGATGAAGGCGAGGGCTTTGAGCGCCTCGAAGAGGAGCGCGCCCAGGAAAGCGGCACGCACCAAGGAGGCCTTCGGGGTGGGCGGGTTCGCCAGCAGCCGGAAGAGCGCGAAGAAGAGCAGCGCGTTGGCGAAGAACCCGACGACTCTCGAGAGTCCGTTGACCAGCGGCGAGAGCTCGTCACCGAGACCCACGAGACCCAGCAGAGCGTCGGTGAACCCGATCACGATGCCGGTGGCGGCAACGCTGAAGATCAACACGACACCGATGGCCGCAAGCGAGACAAGGTCGCGCAGTTTTCCCTTGATGAAGCCTGGCTGAATGAACTGCGGAAGCTCGAACATCTCCTCCAGTGCGTCGCGCAAGGCCGAGAGCCAGTTGAGCCCGGCGAACAGGACACCGGCGAGACCGACGACCGCCGCGATTCCAGAGAAGGTCTGGATCTGGTCCAGCGAGATCTCCCCCTTCTCGTCGCCCACGATGTTGGGAATGACCGAGTCGATCGCCTTGATCAGGTCGGTCTCGGCCCCTGCGTAGAAGCGCGCCACGATGCCGACGACGAAGAAGGCCAGAGCCAGGATCGGGAAGAAGGACAGGAAGGCGAAGTACGTCACCGCACCGGCCTGCCGGTTCCCGTTGACCTTGCCGTAGTGCTTGACCATCCGGATCAGGTGGTCGATCAGAGGCGCCCGCTCGCGTACCTCCTCGACGCCCCCGGTGACCTTCTCTTTGATGTCCGACATGTCAGTTGTCTCCCGAGTCGCTCTGCAGTGGGTAGGTTCTCGCCGGCTGCCAGCCCGCGTCAACGTCGTGAACGTAGAGGTGGAACTCCTCGACGGTGAATTCGCAGTCGAAGCCGGCCAGTTCCTCGAAGGCCTGGTCCAGTTCCGGGTCCCCGAGGTGATGGGCGACCGTGACGTGTGGGTGGTAGGGAAAGTCCAGATCGGTGGCCAGTGGTCCCTGCCGCACGGCGTTGGCCAACAGCTCACACTGGGAGATCCCCTCGGCAAGGGTCACGAAGACCACTGGCGATACCGGTCGGAAGGTGCCGGTCCCCCGCAGGTGGACACCGAACTCGTCCGCGGTGGTGGCGGCCTGGGCGAGGTGCTCGTCGACCGGTTCCAACGCCTCGACCTCGGTGGGTGGTACCAACGTGATGTGGGTGGGGATCATCTCCGCCTGGGGATCACCCAGGGATCGTCGGTAGTCCTGGAGTTGGGTGGCCCACGGCTCCGGAATGGGTACGGCGACTCCAATGGTCGGCATCGTCAGTCGCCCCTCACCGTGCGGCAGCGACGAAGCCGACCTGCTGGTAGACGTCCCGCAGGGTCGCTTCCGCGACCTCGCTGGCCTGCTTCCGACCCGCCTCGAGGACCTCGGTCAGGTAGGCCTGGTCGTTGAGAAGTTCCAGGGTCTTGTCGCGGAAGGGGGTGACGAAGTTGACCGTGATCTCGGCCAGGTCCTTCTTGAGGTCGCCGTAGCCGCGGCCGGCGTACTGCTCGACGAGTTCGTTGATCGGTTCGCCGGTCAACGCGGAGTAGATCGTCAGGAGGTTACTGACGCCCGGCTTCTCCTCACGGTCGAAGCGCACCTCGTTGTCGGAGTCCGTGACGGCCGAACGGATCTTCTTCGCGGTCACCGACGGTTCGTCGAGCAGGTCGATGATCCCGGCCGGGGATGATCCCGACTTCGACATCTTCGACGTCGGGTCCGAAAGGTCGGCGATCTTGGCAGTGGCCTTGAGGATGTAGGGCTCTGGCAGACGGAAGGTCTTCTTATAGCGGTGGTTGAACCGCTGGGCCAGGTCTCGGGTCAACTCGAGGTGTTGGCGCTGGTCCTCGCCCACCGGCACAAAGTGCGGTCGGTAGAGCAGGATGTCGGCCGCCTGCAGAATCGGGTAGGTGAACAGACCGACCGAGGCTGAGCCCTCGCCCGCCTTGGCCGACTTGTCCTTGAACTGGGTCATCCGACGCGCCTCACCGAAGCCGGCGAGGCAGTTGAGGACCCAGTTGAGTTGGGCGTGGGCGGGGATCTGGCTCTGCACGAAGATCGCGGACTTGGCCGGCTCGATGCCCATGGCGAGCAGTTGAGCGGCGGCCCGCAGCGTGCGCTCGCGCAGCACCTTCGGGTTCTGCTCGACGGTGATGGCGTGCTGGTCTGCGATGAAGAAGAAGGGTTGGTGCTCGCGCTGGAGATCGACCCACTGACGCAGGGCCCCGAGGTAGTTGCCGAAGTGGAAGGAGTCAGCGGTCGGTTGGATTCCCGACAGGACTCGTGGACGGGCTCCCCCGGCGGCCGAGGTGGGCACCGAGACCTCCGGTTGCGCGGTGGCAGACATGGGGGTCAGTGTTCCAGAACAGGCCCGCCGTCCCGGTGGTGGTCTCGGGTGTCGGCTACGGCGGTCACGAAAACCCGATTGCCGCCGCCACTCCTGTCCTGAGACGCTCCCCCTATGACTCTCGGCAACCCGGCTCCCACGCTCACCGACGGCCGCGTCACGCTTCGCGCCCATCAGGACTCCGACGTCCGCGGGGTCTACGAGCAGTGCCAGGACCCTGAGTCTCAGCGTTGGACAACCGTGCCGGTCCCCTACTCCATGGGCGACGCAACGCAGTTCGTCAGCGACAGCATCCCCACAGGCTGGGCCGACGGCACCTCGTGGTCCTTCGCCATCGAGGTGGATGAGCGATTCGCTGGCTCGGTCGATCTTCGCGACGAGGGCACCGGGCGGGCGGACCTCGGCTACGGGACGCATCCCTGGGTGCGCGGGAGCGGTGCGATGGAGGCGGCGCTCCGGTTGCTCGTCGAGTGGGGCTTCACCGCGCAGGGGCTGACGGCGATCGGCTGGCGCGCCTTCGAAGGCAACTGGGCCTCGCGCAAAGTCGCCTGGCGGCTGGGTTTTCGGATCGAAGGAACCGTCCGACAACTCCTCCCGCAGCGCGGGGCGTTGCTGGACGCGTGGGTCGGCACCCTGCTGGCTACCGACCCACGCGAACCCGCGGAGCCCTGGACCCACCCGGAGAGTTAGCGCCTAGCCGCGGGGGTGCACCTTGCGAGGACCCGATCGGCTGACCTTGAGGAGCCCGGAGCCGGCGTAGAACGCCCGGACGACGTGGGTGCCTGGCTCAAGACGGAAGATCACCGTTCGGCTGCCCTTGTCCCGACCGCGCAGTCTGGTCGTGCGCACGGTCTGACCGTCGACCAGAACGCGAACTCGACCCAGCGCCCGAACCTCAGGGCCCTTGCTCGCGGTGCGGATCGTGAACTTGATCCGTCGGTTCTTCAGCTTGCGAACCGAGGCCCGGGTCTGCGACGCAAGTTTCAGGGTTCTCACTCCGACCCGATCACTGACCGAGCCTAGGAAGTCGTCCTCGTTCTCGGGGACGTACCCGGCACGCAGGCGCTTGGTTCCCGGTCGCACACCGGGGAGCGAGATGGTGGCGATGCCGGCGCTCAAGGGGCTCGAAGCGATCTGAGTGGCGTTCGCCCCAGCTCCCTGGATCACCACCACCTC
>CBDTZB010000363.1:0-3588 GCA_965364795.1 uncultured Nocardioides sp. | reverse complement strand
CCGCCACCGACGCGGGTGGTCTTCATCCGACGGTCCGCGGCCAGGTCGGCCGGTCCGAGGGACAGACCCTGCATCCGCGGTGAGGCGCCGCAGATCTCCTCGACGTTGGCGACGCCGCGGGCGGTCTCGAGGATCGCGTGGATCAGAATCGGCTTCTTGATGCCGGCCTTCGCCTCGAGCTGCGCGAGCAAGCGGTCGACGTAGTGGATGTCCTCGGCGCCCTGAACCTTCGGCACCATGATGACGTCGAGCTTGTCGCCGATGGCGGGCACGAGCGTGGTCAGGTCGTCGAGCACCCAGGGGCTGTCGAGGGCGTTGATCCGCGTCCACAGCTGGGTGGGGCCGAAGTCGGTGGACTGGGCGATCTTCACCAAACCCTCGCGGGCGGCAAGTTTGTTGTCGGCCTTGACGGCGTCCTCGAGGTTCCCGAGGAGAACGTCGACGTTGCCGACCATTCCAGGGATCTTGCTGGCCATCTTCTCGTTGCTGGGATCGAAGAAGTGGATGGCGCGACTGGGACGGGCTGGGACCTCGGTGAGCGGGGTCGGGGCGCCGACGGCGAGCGGGCGGAAGAAGTCCTTGGCGGATCGCGAGGCAGACATGACTCGGAAACTACCGCGCCGAACCCTCGGTTCGGTATGAGGGAGGCAACATCGGGCGGTGAAGAGTGGCGCGGACCTCAGCGGGTACGTCGCCACCGCCGGGTCCGTCGCCGGTCCTGGATGGCCCTCGCTCGGGCTTCGGCCGCGGCCTCGGCTGCAGCGGCGGATTCGGCGCGGATGCGTTCGCGTCGCTCTACCCGGCGGGCCCGCCACGCCACGACCTGGGCGTCGACCTCACGGGGGAGCGTGATCAACGGGGGCCCGGGGGTGGGGTCGTACCGGGCCTTCATCACGCGGGCGTTGAAGTTCTCGACCTCGCGGCGTACGTCTGCCTCGATGGAGAAGCTGTCGAGTCGCGCGTCGAGGTCGGCGTCCTCCTTGCGCAGTTGGAGCGCCGGGGGCAGGACGCTGATCTGCTCGCGCTCGATGAGCTTCTTGAGCCACCAGTCGGGGTCGTGAGGGCCGCCAAGGTCCTTGATCGGCTTGCCGGCTCCCGCGAGGTTGTCGAAGTCACCCTTCGCCGTCGCCACCCGGATCTGCTGATCGACCCAGGACTGCTGGTGGGTGATGCGAGCGGCGGCAGCACTCTGGCCGCTGCGCTTGCGACGCTCGACCTCGTCGGCTGCCTGGGACTGCTCGGTGGGGCGGCTGCTGTCGTCCGAGGCTGAGTCGTGCCGAGCCGAGTCGTTCTGCCCCATCGCCTACCCCCGTGCCGTCACCGTCGCTGCGTTCGAGTTTAGGTGAGGGCTGGCTGGGGTGGTGGAGAGTCAGGAGGGGTCCGGGCGGACGGAACGACCGCTAACGCACCGTCGCCTCGGGTTGATCGGAGAACGCACTCTTGGGCGCGGCCAGGAGAGCGAGTGCGGCGAGCAGCGCGGCCACCGAACAGACCGCCCACACCGTCAGGTAGCCCGACAGCGGAGCCTCCGGCGCGGCTTCGCCCAACTTGTCGATCGATCCGGTCGAGGCCAGCGCGATGGCGAAGATCGAGGACGCGAAGGCGCCGCCGATCACCTTGGTGCCGTTGGTCATCCCCGTCGCGATCCCGGTGCGCTCGGGCGGGGCGGCAGCAGCGGCAGCGGCCGGCAGCGAGGCCACCAACGCGCCGGATCCGATGCCGGCGATCGCCATGTTCATCAGGGCCTGGCCGGTGGTGTCGTGGAAGGGTAACCACAGGGCGTAGCCGAGGGCCACCAGCAGGCAGGCCAGCATCAGGGTGCGGCGTACGCCGAACCAGCGGGTCGTGAGCGGCAGCGTGAAGGCGCCAATGGCGAGGGTGATGACATACACCCCGATCAGCGTCGAGACGAACGCTGAGTCGGCGCCGAGGCCGTAGCCGCGCACGGTCGGGTCAGCTTGGGCGAAGGTCGACAGGGGGATCTGCCCGCCCAGCACCGGGATGCCGAAGAGAAAGGCGGTGAGTTGGATCGGCCACTGTCCCGGGCTGGCCAGCAGGTCGACGTCGACGATGGGTTCGTGGTGTGCGCGCTCGTAGCGGACGAACGGCACCAGCGTCAGCAGCCCCAATGCCACCATGCCCCAGGCGCGCAAGCTTCCGGCGCCGTCGAGGCGGATGAAGACCAAGCCAGCCATCACCAGGCCGAGAGCCACGGTGATCAGGCCCAGCCCGCCCCAGTCGATGCCGCCAGAGGATTCGCCCGGGACGTCTTCGATGCCCACCCAGATCAGGAAGAAGACGGCGGAGACGACGATGGCGGGACCGGCGAGGATCAGATTCATGTCGAAGGTGTCGACCAGCAGGCCGCTGGTCAACGCACCGATGATCACCGAGATCTCGAGCGCTCCCACCAACACGGCGGCCCCGCGACGGGTGAGCACCGCTTGGCGTCCGGAGTCACGGGTGCGCCGGTGGATGATGGCGATCTCCAGCGGCAGCCAGATGATCGCCGCCCCCTGCAGCGCCCACCCGATGAGGAAGGTGGTGAACGATGGCGCGACGACGGTGATCCAGGAGCCGAGGGCCGTCACGCCGGTGGCGATGAGGAGCACCTTCTTGTGGCCGATCAGGTCGCCCATCCGAGCCAGCAGCGGGATACACAGCGCGGACACGATCAGTTGCGCTGCTTCGAACCAGTTGACGTCCCCCTCGGGGATGGACAGGTGGTCGGCGATCTGCGGAAAGATGGGCGTGTAGTAGCCCTGCAGCACCCCGCTGGCCACCTCGACCGCGACGAGGAAGCCGACGATGGCCGCGAGGCCTTGCACGGGCGTGATCGCGCTGCCGGACCGCTGGGATGTGGGGTCGGGGGTGTTCGCGGAGTTGTTGGTGGGGGTGGTCATGCGGGGAGCCTTTCGATCAAGCGGCGGTACCACCGGATGCCGTCGAGGAACGCCTCGACGCCGAGGTGTTCGTCGTAGGAGTGGATGGACTGACGTTGCGCCTTGGTCATCCGGAACGGTGCGAACCGGTAGACGCGCTCGCAGATCTGGGTGAAGAACCGGGAGTCGGTGGCGGCCATCATCACGTACGGCGCGGGGACGGCATCGGGGAAGATCTCGGTGATCGTGGACTCCAGCAACTCGAACGCCTCGTCCATCGGGGAGACCGGGCTGGGCTCGTTCTGCTCGACGATGTCGATCTCGACCTGGTCGTCGTTGATGACGGTGCGGACGTGGTCGAGGACATCGGCCACGGTGTCGCCAACCATGATCCGGATGTTGACGCCGGCCTTCGCGGTCGCTGCAATCACGTTGAGGGCCGGGGACCCGGACAGGGTGGTGATGGCGAAGGTGGTGCGGGTCATCGCGGCCGTCTCCGGGCCGGCGAGCAGCAACGTGCGGGTCAGGAGGGGCTTGGCGCGGGACACCCCAGCCAGGGCCGCCCGCAGCGGAAGCGGAGCGTGGGCTCCCATCCGCCGCATCAACTCGATGGTCGGAGCCGGTAGGCGCGCGTTCATCGGAGCGGAGTCCAAGCGGGTGATGGCGCGGGCGATGCGGGCCGTCGGGCCCATCTTGGCCGGGGTCG
>CBDTZB010000362.1:0-3596 GCA_965364795.1 uncultured Nocardioides sp. | reverse complement strand
CCATGATGCCGTCGCGGAAACCGGGGAAGTTCTCCACCTCGGTGGTGTTCATCAGGGCGCCACCGGAGGTGACGGACCCCTCGAACAGGAGCGGTTCGAGGCTGGCGCGAGCGGCGTACACGCCGGCGGTGTAGCCGGAGGGGCCGGAGCCGATGATGATCACATTGCGAAGGTCAGGCATCACACGTCACTTTCGGTGGGGTACGACGGCCTAACGGCGCGTTGAGCCAGATCATTCCCGACGTGTCAACGAGCCGCAGCGCAGGCTAAGCGGGAAGCGTCAGGGACCGGATGACCTCTCCAGTTCCACACTGGAGAAGATCGACCACCTGGGTCTTGCCGACGGGGGCGCGCAGCGCCAGAACCTTGGGCGTTCCCTTGTAAAGCACCGGGACCAGGCGCCCTGCGCCCCAGTCCGTGGGCGTGCACGCGAAGTCGCGGGAGAAGGTCAGACCTGGACCCAGCTTGGCCTCACCGAGATCGAGGTAACCACTCTCGTCCACCGCAGCCCCACGAGCGACCCACATGATGCGCCGAACGGCCTTGTTCAGTCCGCCACCGCCCATCCGGATGGCGTACGGCGCGGTCTCGGACGTCTGCTGCGCGAGTTCGGTGCTCGCTGCTTCGGGTGCGGGTGCAGGAGCGGCTGGCGGTGCTTGCAGATCACCCAGCGGATCTGTGGCGTTGCTTCGGTTGGGGACGATCTGGGAGTCGTCGACGGCTCCGGCATCAGACTCCAGGGCTGTCGTGGCTTCGACCGCTGGCCCTGAGTCACCGACGACCTCGTTGATCCCGATCCCGACGACCAGCACGGCTGCTGCCGCGAGCAGCAGACGGGACACGTTCTTCCGCCGGCGACGGACCAGGAGATCGTGGGCGGGATCTACGCGCTGCGTCGACAGACCCTCCAACACCCCGTCCATGCGGTGGACCACCTCGGGCGGCGTAGGGGAGTCGACCCGTGCCTGAGCCAGGAGACGCCGAACCGCGGCATCATCCTTCGGCGACAGGTCGGACTCCTGGTCGGCCATCTGTGGTGTTCTCCTGCAATACGTGGGTCAGCTCGTGGATGAGCTTGGGGGCGGGGTGTCGCGATCGCTCGGTGGCGCACGCGATGATGTCGCAGATCGGACGGACGACGACGGCTTCTGGTTCCCTATCCGAGGGGAATCCTTAGCTTGTCCACCCTCCAGAAGATCCTGGAGGAGAACAGCCAAACGAGCGCGCCCGCGAGAGCAGCGGGACTTAACCGTACCCGGCGGGCAATCGAGCATCTGCGCCACCTCCGCAACGGCGTACCCCTCCATGTCCACCAGGACCAGAGCGGCGCGCTGCTCGGCAGGCAGCGTGGCCAACGCCTCCAGCACCTGCTTTCGGCGCTCAGCGGCGACGCTGAGGTCAGCGGGGTCCTGGCCGCTGCGGTCTGGTGTGGTGCTCGATCCGCGAGGTGTGTGCTGGTCGAGGTCATCAGGGAGCGGATCGGTACGCCGCACCTTGGCGGCGCGCAGCCGGTCGAGGCAGGCGTTGACCACGACCCGGTGCAGCCAGGTGGTGACCTGGGCGTCACCGCGGAAGGAGGCGGCTCGACGGTAGGCGGCGATCAGGCCGTCCTGCAGGCCGTCAGCGGCGTCTTCAGGGTTGCCCATCGTCCGGAGCGAGACGGCCCACAACCGGTCCCGGTGTCGGGCGAACAGGACCCCGAAGGCATCCGCATCACCGGCGACGTGGGCGGCCAACAGATCGGAGTCGGAGCGCTCCGCGCTCACGTGGTCGTGTCCCGCACCACTACCTCGGCCACGCGACCGCGGAAGCGATCGCCGTCCGGAGGCAGTGCGGTGAGCCACACGACGAGGTAACGCCCCGAGGGGGTGTCATCGATAGTCAGGACCAGGCCCGGCTTCGTGGCCGTGCCGGTTGCGATGGGGTCGAGACCCGCCACGTCGGTGGGCTCGGTGTCGCTGAGGTACAGCTCAACGTCGGTGGGCGTTCCCTCGAAGAAGAGGCGAACATCCGCGACCTCGGTGGTCGAACCGAGGTCGACGATCAGTCCGACCCCGGTCTTCAGTCCGTTCGGTCCCAACTGCTCGAAGTACCCCTCGGTCTGCCAGGAGGTCGATCGATCCCCGTCCACCGCCAGGGGGGCCTGCTCGGGGTTCTCCTCCTGATCCGGCTGTCCCGCGGGGTCCAAGTCGGTCGCGACCAGGCCCTTGATGGGCGCGGCCGCGGAGGGGCTGACGCTCTGGCCAGGGGTCTCGGCATCCGAGTCATCGTCTGCCCCGGGGCCGCGGGTGATGGTGATCGCGACCAGCACCGACACGGCCAGGACCAGCAGGGCGAGCACGGCCACCCCCAGCCGGACCCAGTTGCGTCCCGGGACGTCATCGTCGTCGTCGCCGAGGGGTCCGGTTCCGGATTGGTCGACGGCCCGTGTCGGGTGGGTCCGGCTTCCCCCCGAGGTTTCCCAGGGCCAGAAACCCCGATGGGCCGGCACGGCGTCTGTCGAGGTGTCACCGCTGAGGCCGTAGCCCGCTGGGGCCACCACGGACTGGTCGGCTGGGGCGTGGTGGGGAGCCCGATGTCCGTGTCGACGGGGTCGGCGGACCGGACCTCCAGCGGCGGGTTCGGGGGCGAACAATGGGCGGGAGGCTGGCTCCTCGAAGGCCGGTGGCGGTTTGGGACGGCTCGCTCGGGCCTGGAACCACTCAACGTCGTCCTCGTCGTCACCGAAGATCGGCAGGCCCGCCTCGGTGGGTCGGTCCTGGGCGTCGGACGCTGCAGGCGGCAGCGAGGCAACCTCGCTGGCCGCGATCTCGGGTACGGCGGGGAGGACGACTTGTTCGGGTTCGCGGCGGTCGGGGCAACTGGCCAACAACGAGGCCGGAAGACCGGCCGGGTCGCCGACGTACTCGGCCAGGTAATCGCGGATACCGGCCGCAGTGGTGATCTCACCGAGATCGCGTCGGCCCAGGTGGGGGTGGAGGACGGCGTCGCAGAGCACGTCGAGGGGGCGAGGAATCCCCGCCCGCACGCGGCGGGGCCGCAGGATCTGGTGGTGCTCGGTGGGGGCGACGGGGACAACCGACTCCGAAGGACCTCCCCACCGGGTGGTCAAGGCGCAGTAGAGAAGCCCGGCCAGGTCAAGAACATCGTGGCCGGGTCGATCCAAGGGCAGACCGCGCAGGGCGGCGTCGACGCTGTGGCCGATGATCCTGATCTCGCCGTGCTGATCGACCAAGATGTTCTCGGGGACCAGGTGTCCGTGGGGCACATCGTGGGCATGGGCGTTGGCCATCGAGTCTGCGACCTCGGCCACCAGCCAGGCGGCGCGCCGTGGGCCCAGGGGTCCACGGCTGATGAGGACGTCCAGGGAGGTGCCGTTTCCCCACTCGTTGACGACATAACAGACCCCGTCGACCACCTCGGCGTCCAGCACGCGCAGCAGGCGAACGTCCTGAACAGTGGCAGAGGCCCGAGCCGCCTTGAGTAGCGCGGTCGAACGGCGGTCCTCCGCGTCAAGGATGTGCAGAGCGACGGTGCGCTCGAGCACCTGATCGTGTGCACGCCAGAACCTCCCGCCACCGGTTTCGGTGAGCAGG
>CBDTZB010000361.1:0-3610 GCA_965364795.1 uncultured Nocardioides sp. | reverse complement strand
CGATCTGAACGCGCTCTTCGGGCAGATCCAAGCCATGATGCAGCCCTACGACGGCGCGCTGAACTGGACCGTCGCCGAAGACCTGGCCCGCAAGACCGTTGCCGCGACGGCCGACCCCAGCCCGTCGACCAAGCAGAGCGACGCCGCGGCTGATTCCCTGCGCCTGGCCGACCACTGGCTCGACGAAACCACCTCCTTCCCCTCCGGGATCACCTCGACGGCGGCGTGGAGTCGTGCCGAGTGGGTCACCGGCACCCTTGAGGTGTGGAAGGTGCTCGTGGAGCCGGTGGCGAAGCAGTCCGTCCAGGGCATCGGCGGCGTCCTTCCGCCAGAGGCTCAGGCTCAGGCCGGTCCCCTCCTCGGCATGATCGGCAAAGCGGTCGGCGCCATGCTCGCCAACCAGGTCGGCTCCGGCCTGGGCACCTTGGCCGGTGAAGTTCTTTCCGTCTCCGACATCGGGGTACCCCTCGGACCGGCGGGCAAGGCCGCGCTAGTGATGACCAACGTCTCCGCCTTCGCCGCCGCCCACCAGGGCCTTGAGGTCAGCGAGGACGACGTCGTCCTCTACCTCGCCCTGCGTGAAGCCGCTCATCAGCGTCTCTTCACCCACGTGCCGTGGCTGCGCCCGCACCTGATCGCCGCCATCACCGACTACGCCAGCGGTGTGCAGATCAACGCGGAGGGGTTGCAGAGCCGCGTGGAGGAGCAGATGCGCGGGCTGGACCCCGGCAACCCCGACTCCATGCAGCAACTCCTCGAGGGCGGGCTCTTCGACATGCCCAAGTCCCCCGCGCAACAGGCCGCCCTGGACCGCATTGAAGTCACCTTGGCCCTCGTCGAGGGATGGGTCGATGAGGTCGTCCAGCAGGCCACGGCCGAGCGGATGCCAGCCGCTGCCAAGCTCCAGGAAGCCGTACGCCGTCGACGAGCCGCCGGCGGACCGGCGGAGCAGACCTTCGCCGCGCTGGTGGGGCTCGAGATGCGACCGCGACGTCTGCGCGACGCCTCGACCCTGTGGGGTTCCTTGCGCTCCCGACAGGGCATCGAAGCGCGCGACGGCGTGTGGATGCACCCCGACCTGCTGCCGACCCCGGCGGATCTCGACGATCCGTTGGGTTTCCGCGAAGACGCCGCTGCCCCCGAATCGTTGACCGACGACGACTTCGACTCCGGGCTGCGTCGGCTGCTCGACGGGGAGTGACACTTCACGACGAGGCGGCCTCGCTCCTGGCCGGCTGGACTGCCCCCACTGCTGAGCAGCAGTTGCTGCGTCAGCGCTATCTGCAGGTTCTGAACGACCACCCCGAGGCCGTGACCAGGGACGGCCACCCCGACCACCTCACCGCGAGCACTCTGGTGATGTCCGCGGACGGTGCCCGGGTTCTGCTCACCCTGCACGCGAAAGCTCAACGTTGGTTCCAGTTCGGCGGACACTGCGAGCCCGGCGACGCCACTTTGGTGGGTGCTGCTCTTCGTGAGGCCGTCGAGGAGTCCGGAATACTCGGTCTGCGACTCGACCCGGAGCCTCTCCAGCTCAGCGATCACGCCGTACCGTTCTGCGGAGCGACCGGCGCGGTCCATCACCTCGATGTCCGCTTCCTCGCAGTCGTGCCCGATCACACGGACTTCGCGACCAGCCCAGAGTCCCTCGACGTGGCCTGGTGGCCAGCCAACGCTCTCCCGGACCCCGACCCGGATCTGATCGAGTTGGTCGATCTGGCCGCGGAGAGGCTGAGGTCGCGTCAGTCTGGCCAGGCGGGTCGGTTGGGCGGCGGCGACAACTGCGCGGCCGTCGACCAGCCCAGCAGATAGCCCTTGGCCTTTTCCGCCTCGGGGTAGCGCGCGACCCAGGCCCAGAAGTTTGCGTCGTGTCCGGCCTCGAGGAGGTGAGCGAGCTCGTGCACGAGCACGTAGTCGATCACCCATCCGGGCATCCCGTTCACCCGCTCCGAGACCCGGATCGAGCGATCTCCGGGGGTGCAGGAGCCCCACCGTGACTTCTGGTTCGCCACCCAGCGCACCGACAACGGGATGGCCAGTCCACCGAGGTACTTGTCGTTCAGCTCCACGGCCCGCTGATGCAGGTCATCGTCGGACAGTCGCGTTCGAGCCTCGGCCTTCTCGATCCGAGCGACCATCGTCTCAACCCACTGCGACTCCTCGGACTTGGTCAACGTCGCGGGGATCAGCACCACGATCCGGGACCCCTCCCGGAACGCTGAGACCGTACGACGGCGCCGCCGGGACCGACGGACCTCCACGTCCTCAAGGTTCGATGGGCCACTGGGGGCCGCGGGGGTGCCGGGCATGAGGTCAAATTACCTGAATCAGGGCCCGGTGGGGTTGGCCCAGGAAAGAAGCCTGTCGCGGGACCAGGTGTTGACGATCCGATCGGGGTCGATTCCGGCCGCCTCGGCCCGTTCGCAGCCCAGGATCTGGAAGTCGAGCTGACCCGGAGCATGGGCGTCGCTGTCGATCGAGAACAGGCACCCCAGGTCTCTGGCCAGTTCGATCAACGCGCTTGGCGGGTCGCGCCTCTCCGGTCGGGCGTTGATCTCCACGGCCACCCCATGCTCAGCACACGCCTCGAAGACTGCGCGGGCGTCGAAGGTCGATTGCGCCCTCGTCCCCCGGTTGCCGGTCACCAACCGGCCGGTGCAGTGACCGAGCACGTTGGTGAAGGGGTTCTGCACCGCGGCGACCATGCGACGGGTCATGGCGTCGCTGTCCATCTTGAGTTTGGAGTGGACACTGGCCACGCGCAGATCGAGTTGGGCGAGCATCTCGTCGGTCTGGTCCAATCCCCCGTCGTCGAGGATGTCCACCTCAATCCCCTTGAGGATTGTGAAGCCACTCCCCTCGCCATCGGCATCTGCGCCCCGCGGGGCCAGCGAGCCCAGGTGCTGGTTGACGGCCTCGAGCACAACGAGTTGCTTGCGCAACCGTTCGACGCTGAGGCCCCGGGCGATCTTGAGTCGTGGCGAGTGGTCGGTCAACACGAGATAGTCGTGACCCAACTCCATCGCGGTGAACGCCATCTCCTCGATCGGCGAGCCGCCGTCGGACCAGTCCGAGTGCGAGTGAAGGTCTCCGCGCAGTCGTTGGCGCAGATCGGTTCCTCCCGAGGTGAGCGGCCCCCCGTGTTCCCGCTCGGCCTTGGCCAGACGGGCTGGCATCTCACCTTGTGCTGCCGCGCCGATCACCTCAGCGGTGCTGGACCCGATCCCGGGCAGTTCGCGCAGAGTTCCCTCCTCGACCCGACGAAGGACCTCGTCCGGAGCCAAAGGCAGGATCGCGGCAGCGGCCGCGCGGAACGCCTTGACCTTGTAGGTGTCCTCGCGGGCACGTTCGAGAAGGAACGCGATCCGGCGCAGCGCCGCCACGGGCCCGAGTGCTGTCTCCTCGTCGTGATCGTCGGACTCATCCACCGTTATCCACACCCCTCCCCAGGGTTATCCACAACCTTATCCACAGGTCTGGACCTGCGCAGGTCATCGACCGGAGAAGCGCGGGGCCCGCTTCTCGGTCGCCGCCCGGAGTCCTTCCTGCAGGTCCGCGGTGGCGAGCGTCACCGGCTGGGCCAGGGCCTCCCACTGCAGCGCCTTCTCGA
>CBDTZB010000360.1:0-3612 GCA_965364795.1 uncultured Nocardioides sp. | reverse complement strand
CTCTTCCACGGCATCCAGACCGCGATCTACGCTCAGCAGATGGCGGCTCAGGCTCAGTTCGAACAGATCCGCAAGGCCCTGCCCGGCGGCGTCCAGCCCGGTGGGATGCCCGGCCAGCAGGCGGGTGCCCCCGGGGCGCAAAGCACCGAAGACATGGACACCGGCGGCAGCGTCGGAGGGATGTACCTCTAACCCTTCTCGGCCTCAGCCCCTCAGAGGCGGGGGCGACCCAGGCGGCGTACGACGACCAGACCGGCCAGCGACATCAGGACCAGGGCCAGCCCGGGTGCGGCGGCCTGCGTGATGGAGGTCGGTGGACCCGGCTGATCGGCGGGCGCCGTAAAGGTCACCTCGAAGGGCTCCGGCGGGACCGGCGAGGTGCCGGGCCCGAAGATCGCCTCGATCCGGTTCAGCAGTGCCACGGTGGCGCGGGCGGTGCCGGCGCATCCGCGCACCTTGATCGGGTCGCCGTCCTGAGCCAGCACCATCACCCGGGTGCCGGTGCTGAAGACGCCGCTGCACTGGCCGAAGACGCGGTCGGTGCGGAAGGTCGTCTCCACGGCGGGCAGCTGGCCCTTGTAGATCGACTCCACCGTCACTGTGTAGGTGTCGTTGAAGACCTTGGGGTTGTTCGCGACCGGGTCTCGCTCGAGGCTCGTGACTACTCCGGAGAAGATCACGTCGGCGGCCCGGGCCTGGGTGGCGGTGTTCGCCTCCTGGCAGGTGCAGTCGGGTTCCTCCACGGCCCCAGCGGGCGCGCTCAGGCCCAGCAGGACCGACACCGCCAACGATGCGCTCAGCAGCAGGAGGGCGAGGCTCCGCAACGCGAGATCGCGGCCGTGCAAGGCGTAGGGGCTGTTCACGAACGTCATCACACCACTTCCTTCCGATCCGCCGCTAGCGGGCGGCTCACGAGGGGTCCTCCACGTGAGCCAGATCAAACAACTTCACCAGGGTCCGGGCGACCCCGTCCTCGTCGTTGTGTCCACCGGATCGGTCGGCGACCACACGCACCTCATCGACCGCACCCTCCATGGCGTACGCCGACCCGGCCCAGTCGAGCATGGGCAGGTCGTTCGGCATGTCTCCGAAGGCGGCCACCTGGGAGGCCGTGATCCCGAGGGAGTCGCACAGGCGAGCCAGGGTGGCGGCCTTGGTGACTCCGGCGGCGCTGATCTCAGCCAACCCCGGCATCGACCAGGTCGGGGTGGCCAGGCGTCCGACCGCAGCGGTGACCGCGGCCTGGAAGGCGTCATGCTCACGCGGGTCCAACGGCACCCCGCCCTGATGGCGCACCAGCAACTTCACCGCTTCGACGTCCCAGATCTCCGACAGTGGTCCTTGAGGTGAGCCCGGTGGCACCCGGGACGGATCGTCGATGAAGCCCGGCTCCACTCGGATCCCGCTCAAACACTCGATGGCGAACATCGCATCGGGCAACTCGAAGCGGATCTCCTCGACGATCGCCAGACCGGTCGCCGGGTCGATCCCCCGCAGATCCAAGACCGATCGCGCAGGGACATCGAAGAGCACCGCACCGTTGGAAACGATCGCCTGACCCAACTCGCCCACGTGCTCCCAGAGACTGTCCATCCAGCGAAGAGGCCGCCCGGTCACGAAGACCACGGGCACTCCGAGGGACTCGACGGCCGCGAGGACCGACCGCGTGTAGGGGGACACCGATCCGTCACTGCGTAGCAGCGTCCCGTCGAGGTCGGTGGCGATCAGGCGCGGGAGTTCTGGGTCGGACTGCGGGTCAGGCATCGCGCACCGCCCGCAACGGTCGCCCCATCACCAGGTCGCCGTCCTCGTTGCTGCCCCGTAGGTCGGTGAAACCACAGGCGGCAAGCACCCGCACGGCGGTCCGGTTCTCCGGAGCAACGCTGGCGCGTACGCGGACGCCCAGGCGGTCGGTCTCCACCATCAGCCCGGCCAGGGCTTCGGCCGCCAGACCGTCGCCGCGGACCGCGGGGACCAGCCCGAAGGCCACCTCGACCTCACCGTCCACCGGAGCCCCGAAGAAACCCAGCAAGCCCACCGCCTCGCGACCGACCACCACGTGTCGCGGCCCCCAGGTCCCAGCTTCGCTCGACCCTCGGCCGACCATCGACACCGCATCCACGTCGTCGCGGCGCGGGTATTCGCGATGCCACCGCTGGTCCGGCTTGCCAGCCAGCATCGCAGCAGCGTCTTCCGCGGTCACCAGGATCATCCGGGTGCGTTCGGTCGCCACGACGGCAGGCAGGTCCATCGGTTGCCTTTCAAATCTGGTGCGTTCTGAAAATGAGTGCTTCTACCGTCCAGGCCGTGCCTTAATCGGGCGCACAACTCGTCCCCGCACTCAAGGATCCCAGACATGCCGCAAATTCGTCGCTACCTTGCCCTCCTGCTGGCCGCCTGCTTGAGCACTTCCATGATGCTGGCGCTGACTGGCTCGGCTGAAGCCAGGGGCAAACGGGCGCCGTACCAGATCTCGATCAGCGCATCGTCCACCTCTGTCACCCTCGGCGACGAGATCAAGGTCGCGGGAAAGGCTAGCCCGAACGCCAGCCGTCTACCGGTCACCCTGCAGGTACGCAAGCGGGGAAAGTGGTCCGTCGTCGCGGGCCGAAAAACCAGCAAACGGGGTGCCTACGTTATGTCGCTTCGTCCCGACACCACCGGTCTCACGACCTACCGAGTGTGTACCGCTGGAACCACCAAACGTCCCGGCGGATGCAGCGCGATCCTGAAGACCGCCGCCTATCAGTGGCAGAACCTCTACGACATGGAGACTGTCGACTACGACTATGGGATCGAACGTGAGGACCCCGCGAGCATCAACGGCGTCAACTACAAGAAATCGCTCGTCGGGTACGAATCTGGCACGCATTTTCGCGAGTACAACCTGTCTCGCAACTGCACGCAGTTTCGGGCCACTGGGGGCATCGCCGACTCGTCCGACTCCGGGGCCAAAGGCAACCTCGAGATTCTGGCCGATGGAAACAGCGTCTACTCCCAGAACTTCGCCCTAGGGCAGTCTTCGCCGATCGCTTTAACAGTGAAAGACGTCCTGCGGATCCGCATCGAGACCTCAAGCGCCAGCGATCGCATCCGGGACCACATCGGCATCGGCACACCCCAGGCCCTGTGTCGCTAGTGGGATTGGCTGGCTCGGCAATGGCGTTGGGTCACCCGAACCAGCGTTCGATCTCGACCGCTGCGCCGTCCTCGTAGACCGAGTCGGTGACCGCGTCAGCGGCTTCGCGGACCTGGTCGATGGCTTGGCCCATGGCGACGGACAGTCCTGCCCACTCGAACATCTCGAGGTCGTTGCGGCCGTCGCCGATGGCGAGTACGTCGGCCGCTTCGATCCGGAGTTGCTGCGCGACGTGCTCCAACCCGGAGGCCTTCGAAACGCCCTTGGGCGCGAGGTCCATCCAGGCGGTCCAACCCACGACGTAGCTCGTGCCGTGCAGGCCGAGCTCTTCGGCCACCTGCACGAACTCGTCCGCGCTGGAGTTGGGGTCCCGGATGATCACACGACTGACGGGGTCGGCCACGAGCTCCGCGACGTCCGTCACGATCATCTCGCCGGTGAGTTCGCCCTCGGGGAAGGGACAGTTCAATCGG